>JALHNN010000006.1:0-17587 GCA_022843505.1 Sulfuritalea sp. | reverse complement strand
TTTTTGCCGCTCGGGTCGCCGATCATCCCGGTGAAGTCGCCGATCAGGAACATGACGTAATGGCCGAGTTCCTGGAAATGCCGCAGCTTGTTGATCAGCACCGTGTGCCCGAGGTGCAGGTCGGGCGCGGTCGGATCAAAGCCGGCCTTGACCCGCAGCGGCCTTCCCGACTTGATCTTTTCGACCAGTTCGGACTCGATCAGCAGTTCGTCGGCGCCGCGCTTGATCAGCGCCATCTGGGATTCAATATCGACCATGTCCTTACCCGGTTTGACGGAAGGGGGTTTTTTGCTACACTCGCCCGACTTTACACGCCGGTCCGCCCATCCAATTGCAAAAAGACAAGAGCGGGATTTTAGCGCAACTCCTTGATTTCCGACTTGCCCGCCCGGGCCACTTCTGGGCCGGCATCGGCGTTTTCGGCATCTCTCTGTTCGGCATGGTGGCGGCTTTCGGCACCGCAAGAGACACGCGCTTCGACGACATCCCGCGGCAGGAAGTTGTCGAACAGCTTGCGCTGACCGCGCTGACGCCGGCGGTCGAGACGGAACAAAGTTTCCTGCGCGAAGAGCGCGTGCAGCGCGGCGACACCGTCATGGACCTGCTGCAGCGCCTGGGCATCGACGATCCGGCGGCGATCGCCTTCCTCAAGGGCAATGCCACGTCGCAAGCACTTTTCCGCCAGCTCAGCCCGGGCAAGAACCTGACGGCGCGCACCGGCCCGCAAGGAGAATTGCAGACTCTGGTGTTCCCGCTGAACGGCGGCAAGGATCAGGCGCTGGTCATCGAAAGCCAGGGCGGACATTTTTCCGCCTCCGAGCAGCCCCTCAAGCTGGAAACCCAGGTGGTGATGAAAACTGCGGAAATTCGCTACTCCCTCTTCGGCGCCTCGGACGCCGCCGGCATTCCGGACTCGGTTGCGACCCAGCTGGCCGATATTTTCGGCGGCGACATCGATTTTCATCGCGATCTGCGCCGCGGCGACCGCTTTGCCGTGATCTACGAATCGGTGAATTACCTCGGCCGTGCCGTGCGCAGCGGTCGCATCCTCGCTGCCGAGTTTGTGAATAACGGCAAGACCTACCGCGCCGCCTGGTTCGCCGATCCTGCCGGCGGCGAGAACGGCAGCGGTTACTACACGGCAGACGGCAAGAACATCCGCAAGGCCTTCCTGCGTTCACCGCTGGAGTTCTCGCGCATCACCTCGGGATTCAGCACGGCGCGCTTCCATCCCGTGCTGCAGAAATGGCGCGCCCACAAGGGCATCGATTACGGTGCGCCGGTCGGTACCCGCGTCAAGGCCACGGGCAACGGCACGGTCGAGTACGTAGGCGTCCAGGGCGGTTACGGCAAGGTGGTGGTGCTGCGCCATCAGGGCCGCTACACGACGCTTTACGGCCACCTTTCGGGCTTTGCCGCCGGACTGCGCAAGGGCAGTCGCGTCAGCCAGGGCGACGTGATCGGCTTTGTCGGCGCCACGGGGCTGGCCAGCGGGCCCCATCTGCATTACGAATTCCGCGTCAACGACGTACACCAGAATCCCCTGGCGATGACCCTGCCCAGCGCGCCTCCCCTGCTGCCCCAGCAACTGGGACAATTCAGGGCCAGCACCGGCGTGCACCTCGCACGCCTCGATCAGATCCGCGGATTCAATCTCGCCCAGGCAGACTGACATGACGCTGGTGGTGGGCTTGATGTCCGGCACCAGCCTCGACGGCGTCGACGCCGCACTCGTGGATTTTTCGCCGCCCGGGCCACGCACCCTGGGTACCTTCTGGTTGGCCTACCCGGATGAAGTCCGCCGCGCGGCCCTTGAGCTGCAGGTCCCGGCCGGCAATGAATTGCACCGTGCCGCGCTGCTGGCCAACAACCTGGCACACAACTATGCCGAGGCTGTCCGCGCCCTGCTCGCCGCCACGGGCCACCGTCCGGAACAGATCGCCGCCGTCGGCTGCCACGGCCAAACCGTGCGCCACCAGCCCGGCCAGGGCTATACCATTCAGCTCAACAATCCGGCCCTGCTGGCGGAGCTGACCGGAATACCCGTCGTCGCCGACTTTCGCAGCCGCGACATCGCCGCCGGCGGTCAGGGCGCCCCGCTGGTACCCGCGTTCCATGCCGCCGCCTTCGCCCATCCTGACGAGCACCGCGTAGTACTCAACCTGGGCGGCATCGCCAACCTGACCGACCTGAATCGGGGCAAGGCAGTGCGGGGTTTCGACAGCGGACCGGGCAATCTGCTGCTCGACGCCTGGGCGGAGAAACACCTCGGGCAACGCTATGACAAGGATGGCGCATGGGCAAGCAGCGGCAAACCCATCGCACGCCTGGTGGACGCCCTGCTCGCGTACAACTACTTCGCGGCACCGCCGCCCAAGAGCTGCGGTCGGGACGAGTTCAATCTCGCCTGGCTTGTGCGCCATGTTGCCGACGATGATCTCGCGCAGGACGTACAGGCCAGCCTGCTCGAATTGACAGCGGTTTCAGTGGCCAGGGCAATATCCCTCTGGTGCGGCACCCCGAATACGGTACTGGTTTGCGGCGGCGGGGTGCACAACAAGGTCCTCATGTCGCGGCTGCAGGAACTGATGGGCACTTGTCACGTCCTCGATACCGATGCAGCCGGCCAAGCCGCGGACTGGGTCGAGGCGGTAGCGTTCGCCTGGCTGGCCTGGCGGTCTCTGCAGGGGATGGCCGGCAATCTTTCTTCGGTTACCGGCGCGAAGGGCGAACGGGTATTGGGCGCAATCTACCCGCGCTAGAAAGGCGCCGGCTGCCGCCGGCGCCCCGTTACCAGAAAACGATCAGGCGGAGAACGAAGAACCGCAGCCGCAAGTGCTGGTGGCGTTCGGGTTCTTGATCACGAACTGGGAACCCTCAAGGCCTTCGGTGTAATCGATCTCGGCACCCACCAGGTACTGGTAGCTCATCGGGTCGATCAGCAGGGACACGCCGTTCTTCTGCATCACCGTGTCGTCTTCGTTGGTGACTTCATCGAAGGTGAAACCGTACTGGAAGCCCGAGCAACCGCCGCCGGTGACGAACACGCGCAGCTTGAGCTCTGGGTTGCCTTCCTCGGCAATCAGTTCCTTGACCTTGCTCGCCGCGCTGTCGGTGAAATTCAGCGGCGCCGGCATTTCGGTGGGTGCATTCATGGTGCTCTCCTGTGGGGATCGACGTAATAGTCTATCAAATAAGTCTACTAATTATGATTTCAATGGGGCAAAACGTCAATTACTGGCCGCCAGTTTCAGTTCCACTCCCTTGGCGGGCGCCCCCTGATGCACCAGGCGACCCTGCACGATGGCGCCGAGGTGCATCTCGATTGTGGCGTATTCGACATCGCCGGTGACCCGGGCCCGCGGCTGCAGTTCCAGAAAATCGCTGGAATGCACCGGCCCGATCACGGTGCCGTTGATCACCACATGGGATACCGCAATTTCCCCTTCGATGCGGGCGTGTTCGCTAAGCACCAGAGTTGCCGGCTGACCATCGGCGGCACGAACATTGCCGCGGATTTCGCCATCGACGCGCAGGCCACCGCTGAACGTGACATCGCCGACCAGCGACGTGCCGGCGCCGATCAGACTGTCGATTCGCCCCTGGGGCTTGCTGTTCTTTTTTCCAAACATGTTTCCTCCTTGCGTCGAAATGGCTCGCCGCCACATCAAAGCGCCACGCTTTGACTCGCCTTGACGACTCCATCCTGAACCAATCGGGCTTCGACGCGCTGTATGCGCGCCCCGGAAGCTATCCGGAAGATTCCCTCGAGCCGGCGAAAATGACGAAAGCTCACGCGGTACTGGCTGGCCGCCGGATCGTCTGCTGCGGGAAGCTGGATCATAGCAGTCTCAGTGCCTCGCTGCACGGTGGCCACGAGCTGGATCATGCCGTTGAATTCCTTGTCCTTCTTGTCCCCCGTCTGGGCCAGCAAAAGGCGGTAGCGGTACTGGCCATCGCCGGCCGGCTGGATCTGCAGGCGGCTGATGGCCAGGCCGGAACTGCCTGCCTGTCCGCCCGCCAGACTCTCAAAACTTGCGAGATCCGACTTGAGGCGGCTGTTCTCGTCTTCCAGCATGCTGATCTGCTTGGCCAACCGCTCCTGCGAAGTGCTGTCGATGCGCAACCGGCTCTCGCTGGCATCGGCGATCTTGCGCGCCGCCTCGAGTTCGGTCTCCAGCTTGGCGATGCGCTCGCGCATGGCGGAGATTTCCTGCTCGCTGGCGCCGCGGTCGAAGCCGGCGAACTGGCGACCGGCATCGTAGATCCACCCGGCCAGCGCCAGCGATGCGCCCGACAGCAGAATCACCGATACGGCACGCCAATACCAGGGCAGGTGCGTGCGCACCGCCACGCGCGGCGCCGAGATGCCGAAGCGGCCGCGCAGCCGCCTCAGGATCAGGGCAAGACGGGAACTTGCGAAAGACCCGAGCATTCGTCGAGACCGAACATCAGGTTCATGTTCTGCACCGCCTGGCCGGCCGCGCCCTTGACCAGGTTGTCGATCACCGAGAGCACCACCAGCGTATCGCCCCCCTGCGGCCGGTGCAGCGCAACGCGGCAGGTGTTGGCGGCACGCACCGAGCGCGTGTCCGGATGCGATTTGGGCGGCAATACATCGACAAACGGCTCATTGGCGAAACGCTTTTCGAACAGGGTCTGGAAATCCTCCTCGCGCGTGATGCGCGCGTAGAGCGTCGAGTGGATGCCGCGAATCATCGGCGTCAGGTGCGGCACGAAGGTCAGGCCGATCTGCTCCGCCGGCTTGCCGGAGAACTGCGCCAGTCCCTGCCGGATCTCCGGCAGGTGGCGATGACCCGGTACGCCATAAGCCTTGAAATTGTCCGAGGCCTCGGAGAAAAGGATACCGATTTCAGCCTTGCGCCCGGCCCCCGAAACCCCGGACTTCGCGTCCGCGATCAGGTGGCCCAGATCGACGCAGCCCGCCTCGACCAAAGGCAGGAAACCGAGCTGTGTTGCGGTCGGATAGCAGCCGGGATTGGCCACCAGGCGCGCCTTGCGGATCGCCTCGCGATTCACTTCCGGCAGGCCATACACCGCCTCGGCAACGAGTTCGGGGCTGGCATGGGTCATCCCGTACCATTTTTCCCAGAGCGCGATGTCCTTGATGCGGAAGTCGGCGGCGAGGTCGATGACGCGGACACCTGACGCCAGCAGTCCACCCGCCTGCTGCATGGCGATGCCATTGGGCGTGGCGAAGAACACCACGTCGCACTCGCCCAGGGGCGCATCCTTGGGATCGCTGAATTTCAGCCCGACGGCCCCGCGCAGGCTGGGAAACATGTCGGCAACCGCCGTACCGGCCTCACCGCGCGAAGTGATTACCTTCAATTCCGCGCCGGGATGCCGCGCCAGGATGCGCAGCAGTTCGACGCCAGTGTAGCCGGTGCCGCCAACGATGCCGACCTTTATCATGATTCCCTCCGAAGTCCCGAAAGGCGATGTTATCCCGAATCCCACCGAACCCCGTGTTACCGCTCCCCCCTCCACGCCGGGGCGCTGCCTGACGGGTGAAGCGCTTGATGTTCCGCAGGGGCGGTATCCTCGGACACGCGCGGTCAATCGCCCTGCATACCGTCCGCCCCTCCGGAACGGACATATCACCTGGATACCGTCCTGCGCTCAGCGCCGGACATAACCAAAAAGCCGCCCGGAGGCGGCTTTTCGTGCAGCAACGCGAAGCGCCGCTTACCGCTTGGAGAACTGCTTGCGACGGCGCGCCTTGCGCAGGCCGACCTTCTTGCGCTCGACCTCGCGGGCATCGCGGGTGACGAAACCGGCATTCGACAGCGCGGGCTTCAGCGTCGCATCGTATTCGATCAGGGCACGGGTGATGCCATGGCGCACGGCGCCGGCCTGGCCGGATTCGCCACCGCCTTCGACGTTCACCAGAATATCGAAGGTGGTCATGTGCTGGGTCAGCTCCAGGGGCTGACGCACCACCATGCGGCCGGTTTCGCGCGAGAAGAACTCGTCGACCGGCTTGTCATTGACGATGAACTTGCCGCTGCCGCTGCGCAGGAAGACGCGGGCGATGGCCGTCTTGCGGCGACCGGTTCCATAGTATTGGGTGACTGCCATCAAAAACTCCTTGGATTTCCAGCGCTCAGATGTCGAGTGACTTGGGCTGCTGGGCGGTGTGCGGATGGGCAGCACCGGCGTAGCACTTCATCTTCTTCAGCATCGCGTAGCCCAGCGGCCCCTTCGGCAGCATGCCCTTGACCGCCTTCTCGAGGATGCGGCCGGGGAAGCGCTGCTGCAGCTTGGCGAAATTGGTCTCGTTGATGCCGCCCGGGTAGCCGGTGTGGCGGTAGTACATCTTGTCCTGGGCCTTGTTGCCGGTGACGCGCAGCTTGTCGACATTGACCACGACGATGTAGTCGCCGGTATCGACGTGCGGCGTGTAGATGGCCTTGTGCTTGCCGCGCAGGCGGTGTGCAATCGCGGCGGCGAGGCGACCGAGCACCTTGTCGGTGGCATCGACGACAACCCAGTCGTGCTGGACCTCTTGCGGCTTGGCGGAAAATGTTTTCATTCGGGTGTTCCTTGCGTGCTTCGATGGCCCGGAAGGGGCGGCAAGAGGCTTGATCCGCCTACGCGCTTTCCGGAAAGCCGAGCATTCTAACCAATGCCCAAAGCGGCTGTCAAATGGGTTTTGTCACGCCTCCGAGCGCTCAGGCTTCCTGCATCATGCGCCAGTATTGGTACTTCATCATTGCCGCGGCACCGGCCACGATGGAAATCAGCGTCAGCAGCGAGCCCAGGGCCAGGGTCGAAACCCCGGTAATGCCCTGGCCGATGGTGCAACCCATCGAGAGGACGCCGCCGATGCCCATCAGCACGGCACCGATGGCGTGGTTGAGGAAATCGCCGGCATTGACGAACCACTCGATGCGGAAACTGCGCGAGATCAGCGCGTAGAGCAGCGAGCCGAGGATGACCCCGGCCAGCGCGACGATGCCGAAATTGATCAGCGAGGTGTCGGCCGGGTTCATCACATAGCGGGCCAGATCGCCCATCGGGCTCATGAAGGTGAAGGACTGGGTCTCGACTCGCAGCGGCTTGACGTCGGCAAAGTCGGCATATTCCTTCCAGGCAGCACCCATCGACCCACCGGTGACATACCAGCCGACGATGACGGCCAGACCGATCACGGCTCCACCCAGGATATGGTCTGAGCTGCCGCGAAAGTCGCTCGAGGAGAAGGCGAAGGCAAGAAGCGCCACGGCCAGCGCGGCGCCGAAGGCCGCATTGCCGACCCCGGTCAGGTCGCCCAGGGCCTGGCTCGCCTTGCCGGCAGCCGCCAGATTGATGGTGGTGGCCGACATCATGCTGCCGAACACCGTGTCGTAGAAGTTGGTCCATAACATCGCATACGCGCAGGCCGACGCGATCGCCAGCACCACGATGGACTTCAGGTTGCCGCCGCCGATGCGCACCAGCGTCTTGTTGCCGCAGCCCGACGCCAGGGTCATGCCGATGCCGAACATCAGTCCGCCCAGTACATAGCGCAGCCAGGCAAGATTCGTTGTCCGGTAGGGGGGAAAGGTGCCGGTGCCGATCGTCGCCTTGCCCGAGGCTTCAAGGGCCACGACGCCGAGGATGGCCACGGCTATGGCCAGCATCCAGGCGCGCAGGCGACCGGTGTCGCCCATGTTCACCCAGTCGGAGACAGCGCCCATGGTGCAGAAATTGGTTTTGTTGGCCACCGCGCCCATGACCAGGCCGGTGACGAACACGATGGACAGAATCTGCAGGTGGATGGTGAATTCCATGAAAATCTCCTCGCCCGGTTCATTGGCGAACCGGTGCCCATTTTAAAAAGAGGGAATTCTAGATTTGTCGACCGGGCCCCGGAATCAGTCTTCTTTGGCCCCAAATAATGGCAATCAATTCCCGTCGGCGTAAGGCGTCGGATCCGCCAGGCCCGACGCGGCAAAGCCTTCGCGCCGCAAGCGGCAGGAATCGCAGACGCCGCAGGCTCTCCCCGCCACATCCGCCTGGTAGCAGGAAACCGTAAGTCCGTAATCGACTCCCAGCCTGCCGCCCTCGGCGATGATCTGGGCCTTGGTCATGGCGATCAGGGGCGCATGCACCCTGAGCGGCCGGCCCTCGACCGCCGCCTTGGTCGCCAGATTGGCCAGCGTCTCGAAGGCGCGGATGAACTCCGGGCGGCAATCCGGATAACCCGAATAATCCACGGCATTGACGCCGACGAAAATGTCCTGCGCGCCCAGCACTTCGGCCCAGGCCAACGCCAGCGACAGCATGATGGTGTTGCGCGCCGGCACATAAGTGATCGGGATGCCCGACTGAACGCCTGCGGTCGGCACGGCGATCGAGCGGTCGGTCAGCGCCGATCCGCCGAGTTGCCCGAGATCGAGTTTCAGTACGCGATGCGCTGCCGCGCCCAGCGCCGCCGCCACCCTGGCCGCCGCCTGCAGTTCAGCGCCGTGGCGCTGTCCATAATCGAGCGACAGGCAGTTGCAGGCAAAGCCCTGTTCGCGGGCAAGGGCAAGCACGGTGGCGGAATCGAGGCCGCCGGAAAGCAGGACGACAGAGGGTTTCATGCCCGGATGGTAGCAAACCCGGCCGTATAATCGCTTCCCGCCCTTGATCCGCAAAGCCTGCGCCCATGCCCAAGAAAGTGTTCATCCGCACCTTCGGTTGCCAGATGAACGAGTACGACTCGGACAAGATGGCCGACGTCCTCGCGGGCAGCGAGGGCGCGGTGAAGACCGACAATCCCGAGGAAGCCGACATCATCCTGTTCAACACCTGCTCGGTGCGCGAGAAGGCACAGGAAAAGGTGTTCCACGACCTCGGCCGGGTGCGCCACCTGAAGCAGCTCAAGCCCGGTCTGGTGATCGGCGTCGGCGGCTGCGTCGCCAGCCAGGAGGGTGCCGCCATCGTCGCCCGCGCGCCCTATGTCGACCTCGTCTTCGGCCCGCAGACCCTGCACCGGCTGCCGCAGATGATCGCGGCGCGGCGCGACACCGGTCGCGCCCAGGTCGACATCTCCTTCCCCGAAATCGAGAAGTTCGATGCCCTGCCGCCGGCGACCGTGACCGGCAGTTCGGCCTTCGTTTCGATCATGGAAGGCTGCAGCAAATACTGCACCTTCTGCGTCGTACCCTACACGCGCGGCGAGGAAGTCTCGCGCCCGCTGGACGATGTGCTGGCCGAAATCGAAGGCCTCGCCGCGCGCGGCGTGCGCGAAGTCACCCTGCTGGGTCAGAATGTCAACGCCTATCGGGGAACCATGGACGACGGCGACGCCGCTGACCTCGCTTTCCTCATCGATGCCGTCGCGGCAATGCCCGCGATCGAGCGCATCCGTTTCACCACCTCCCATCCGCGCGAGCTGAGCCAGCGCCTGATTGACGCCTACCGCGACATTCCCAAGCTGGTTTCGCACCTGCACCTGCCGGTGCAGTCCGGCTCCGACCGGATCCTCGTGGCGATGAAGCGCGGCTACACCGTTCTCGAATACAAGTCGCTGGTCAAAAAACTGCGCGCGGCGCGACCCGACATTTCGCTCTCGTCTGACTTCATCGTCGGCTTTCCCGGCGAAACCGCGGAGGACTTCGAGAAGACGCTGCGCCTCGCCGAAGAATTGAACTTCGACAACAGCTTTTTCTTTATCTACAGTCCGCGGCCCGGTACACCGGCGGCCGAGATGGCCGACGACACGCCGCCGGAACTCAAGGTCGAGCGCCTGATGCGGCTGCAGAAGCTGGTCGAGGGCCAGGCCTACGAGATCAGCCGCGCCATGGTCGGCAGCATCCAGCGCGTGCTGGTCGAAGGCCATGCGCGCAAGGACGCCAGCGAACTGGCGGGCCGCACCGACAACAACCGCGTGGTCAACTTCGCCGGCCATGAGCGCCTGATCGGCCATTTCATCGATGTCCGCATCAGCGCGGCGCTGCCGCACAGCCTGCGCGGCGAGATCCCCCTGGCCGAATCCTGAGGCATACTGGTCCGGTGACCGCCAAGACCAAGCCCCTCGCCATCGCCCTGGCGCCGCTGGATAACGTCCGCCTGCAGAATCTCTGCGGCGCCCTGGATGAAAACCTGCGCCAGATCGAAGCCGCCTTCGACGTCACCATCAGCCGGCGCGGCCAGCATTGCCGGATCACCGGCGAAGCGGCGCAAGCGCGACTGGCGGCCACGGCCTTGCAGCATTTCTACCAGCAGGCCGCCGAACCTCTGTCGATCGACGAACTCCAGCTCGGCCTGATCGAGATCACGCGCAATCGCAATGCGCTTGCTTCTTCGTCCGCGCGGCCGCCGAGCGCAGGGCTGCTGACGCGCAAGAGCGACCTGCACGGACGCACGCCCAACCAGGTCGATTACCTGCGCAAGATCCAGGAGCACGACATCACCTTCGGCATCGGCCCCGCCGGCACCGGCAAGACCTATCTCGCCGTGGCGTGTGCCGTCGACGCCTTCGAGCGCGACCAGGTCAGCCGCATCGTGCTGACGCGCCCGGCGGTGGAGGCCGGCGAGCGGCTCGGCTTCCTGCCCGGCGACCTGGCGCAGAAGGTCGATCCCTATCTGCGTCCGCTTTACGACGCACTTTATGATCTTATGGGTTTCGACAAGGTAGCCCGATTGTTCGAAAAGCAGAACATAGAAATCGCGCCGCTGGCCTACATGCGCGGACGCACGCTGAACCACGCCTTCATCATCCTCGACGAGGCACAGAACACCACGCCCGAGCAGATGAAGATGTTCCTCACCCGCATCGGCATCGGCGCCAGGGCCGTGGTCACAGGCGACGTCACCCAGATCGATCTGCCGCGCGGGCAGAAGTCCGGCCTGGTCGAGGCCCGACGCATCCTCAGGGACGTCCGCGGCCTGGCCTTCACCGACTTCGATGCCACCGACGTGGTGCGCCACCCGCTGGTGGCGCGCATCGTCGATGCCTACGAGAATGAAACTTCGACCAGGGGCGACGCACGCGACACCGGCGCCGGCCGAAGCCAGGGCCATGGCCAGGCGCCTGCCTGAACTGCTGCTCTCGGTGCAGTACCCCGGCGGCAACCGCGGTGCGCCGAGCCGGGCGGACGTACGCCGCTGGGTGCGCGCCAGCTGCGCGATCCCGGCCGAGCTTGCGGTGCGCTTCGTCAGCAGCGAGGAGGGCCGCACTCTGAATCGCGAGTTCCGCGGCAAGGACTACGCAACAAACGTGCTGTCCTTCCCCTATGCAGCCGGCGAACGCGTCTGCGGCGACCTGGTGCTGTGCCGCGAGGTGATCGAGCGCGAAGCGCGCGAGCAGGGCAAGGCGCGGGAAGCCCACTACGCCCACATGGTCGTGCATGGTATGCTGCACTTGCAGGGCCATGACCACGAGATTTCCCGTGCGGACGCGCAGCGCATGGAAGCTGTCGAACGCGACATCCTGGCAGCCCTCGGCTATCCCGATCCTTACGCCTAGAGATCTCCCGCTTCCAGAGATGGATCCATCCAGCAGACCCAACCTGATCGAACGCCTCACCGCGCTGCTGCTGCGCGAGCCCGAGGACCGCGAACAGCTGCTCGAGCTCCTGCGCGGTGCCTTCGAGCGCCAACTGATGGACGCCGATGCCCTGTCCATCATCGAGGGCGCGCTCTCGGTGGCGGACATGGCGGTGCGCGACATCATGGTGCCGCGTGCCCAGATGGACGTGGTCGACATCAACGACAGCCCGGAGCAGATCGTCGAGGTCGTGCTGGAAACCGCCCACTCGCGCTTTCCCGCCGTCGGCGAAGGCAAGGACGACGTCCTCGGCGTCCTGCTGGCGAAAGACCTGCTGCGCTACTTCGCCGGCAAGGAATTCGACCTGCGCGACATGCTGCGCCCGGCCATCTTCATTCCCGAATCGAAGCGCCTCAACGTCTTGCTGCGCGAGTTCCGGGCTTCGCGCAACCACATGGCGATCGTGGTCGACGAATACGGCGGCGTGGCGGGCCTGGTGACCATCGAAGACGTGCTGGAGCAGATCGTCGGCGACATCGAGGACGAATACGACTTCGACGAAACCGAGGACAACATCGTGCGCGACAACACCGGCCGTTACCGGGTCAAGGCCGTCACCGAGATCGCCGATTTCAACGCCGCCTTCGCCACGGCTTTCGACGACGCGGACTACGACACCGTCGGCGGCCTGGTGATCCACCAGCTCGGCCGCCTGCCCAAGCGCAGCGAAGTGGTCAGCGTCGGCGGCCTGCGCATCCAGGTGCTGCGCGCAGACAGTCGCCGGGTGCACACCCTGCTGGTGGATCCGCAGAAGGATCTGCCGCTCGCGGCGCCGAAAACAGCCGCAGAATGACCCCGCTGCGGCCCGCGCCCGCCACGCTCGCCGCGGCCGCGCTGGGCGCATTCTGCGTTTTCGGATTTGCCCCCTTCGATGCCTGGTTCGCCGTCTGGCCGGCGCCGACTCTTGCGCTCGCCGGCCTGTTCCTGCTCTGGCGCGCCGCGCCGAACCCCCGCCAGGCCATGTGGCTGGGCCTGGCCTGGGGCGCCGGCTTTTTCCTGTGCGGCGTGTCCTGGGTCTATGTCAGCCTCTCGGTGTTCGGCGGCATGGCGCCGCCGGCCGCCGCCGCCGCGACGCTGGCCTTTTGCTTCTACCTCGCGCTGTTTCCCGCACTGGCCGGCTATGTTTGTCGCCGCTTCCTGGTTGCCGACCCGCGACCGATCGCCACCGCCCTCGCCTTCGCCGGCATCTGGATGCTCACGGAATGGCTGCGCGGCACATTGTTCACCGGTTTTCCCTGGCTCGCCGCGGGCTACTCGCAGAGCCCGCCCAGCCCGCTGGCCGGGTGGGCTGCGGTACTCGGGGTATATGGCGTCGGCTTCGTCGTCGCGCTGATCGCCGCCCTGCTGGCGCTGGCCTGGCGCCGGCCCGCGGCCTGGATCGTCATCCTGTTGCTCTTGGGCGGCGGCGCGCTGCTGCGGGCCATGGACTGGACCCAGCCCCAGGGCGCCCCGCTCAAGGTCAGCCTGCTGCAGGGCAATGTGCCGCAAAGCCTGAAGTGGGATCCGCGCCGGCTGCCGCTATCCATCGACACCTATGTCGGGCTCGCAAGCAACAATCCGGCGCCGCTGGTCGTCCTGCCGGAAACCGCGATTCCGCTCTATTTCAACGAAGTGCCGCGCGATGTGTTGCGCAGCCTGACCGCCAACGGTGACGCGTTGATCGGGGTAGCGGTCAGCACCACCGACGGCGGCTACACCAACGGCGCGGTGGCCCTGACGGCGAAGTCGGCGCCCCGGGCCTACGCCAAGCGCCACCTGGTGCCCTTCGGCGAATACCCGCCCCCCGGCTTCGCCTGGTTCTTCCGCTTTGCGCGCATTCCCATGTCCGACTTCACGGCCGGTCCGCCTTTGCAGGCGCCACTGGAGATCGCCGGCCAGCGCATCGCGGCCAACATCTGCTACGAGGATCTGTTCGGTGAGGAATTGCTGGCGTCGCTGCCGGCGGCGACACTGCTGGTGAACCTGTCGAACACCGCCTGGTTCGGTGACTCGCTGGCCCAGCCCCAGCACCTGCAGATCGCCCGCCTGCGGGCCATCGAGACCGGGCGGGTGATGCTGCGCGCCACCAACACCGGAATGACGGCGATGGTGCATCCGGATGGCTCGATCGCGGCCGCCCTGCCTCCATTCACCACGGCCGCCCTGACGGTCGAAGCCCAGGGCCGTAGCGGGCTCACACCCTATGCGCGCTGGGGCAATGCCCTGGCCCTGCTGATCGCGCTCGGCGCCTGCCTGCCGGCGCTACGACGGAAATCTCAGAGCGTATAGGCCTGCAGGTCGATGGTCAGCGTCGGACGCGCCATGGCGATCAGCGCCGCGGCGAGGAAACGACGCACGGCCGGTGTCGCCGGATGGAAGTCGGCAGGTTTGATGTTTTCCGTCAGCAGCAGGATCTGGTCGACCAGCAGCATCTTGCCCATCGGGTTCGGGTTTTCAAGACCGGCCTTGGCGAACTCCTCGCCGATCCAGTGGCGCGCCGCCCTTGCCTCGAAGGACGCCATGTCGTCCGCGCCCATCGGAAAGTTGAAACGCTCGCCGTTCTTCAATACCACGCTGACTTCGTGATCCACGTTACCGCTCCTCGAGTTCTCGAACAGCCGTGGATGATACCGGAGTCTGCTGCATCGCAGCTTGACCCTCAGGGCGCCCCCAGCATAATGCGGCGACCCCAACGCAGAGGAGGCACAACATGCTGTACCGATTCCTGAAACTGCTCGCCCTGGCCCTCGCCACCCTGGTCGCCCTGCCGGCCGGCGCCGCGCCGATCATCGACGCCGCCGGCGTCAAGGACGCCATTGCGCGCGGCGCCATCGTCTGGGACGTTCGCGCCACGCCGCTTTACCGCAAGGGCCACATTCCGGGCGCGGCCAGCATCGGCGATGCCGGTGCGGTGCTGCGCAATCCGGTCACCGAGGACTTCATCGAGACCGCGCAGATCGAGAAGATCCTCGGCAATGCGGGAATCGACCCGGCCAAAGAGATCATCGTCTATGCCGATCGCGGCAGCCCCTTCGCCTACTTCGGCCGCCTCGCCATGATGTACTTCGGCGGCAGCAAGGTCAGCGTCTTCCACGACGGCATCGAAGGCTGGCAGGAGGCCGGCAACGCGATCGAAACCGCCGACGCGCAACGGCCTGCCGTCGCCCTCAAGCTGACCCCGCGCCCCGAGCTGATCGCCAGCACCGAGGACGTGGTGGCACGAGCCAAGCGCGGCGACGTGCAGATCGTCGATGCCCGCACTGCCGGCGAATACCTGGGCAACGACGTGCGCGCGATCCGCGGCGGCCACATCCCCGGTGCGGTGAACATCCCCTACGAGCAGAACTGGAAGGACCCGGAGACCAACACCAAGCTGTCGCGCCGCCAGATGCCCGACAACAAGGGCGCGGGCCTCGCCGCCACCGAGGAACTGAAGAAGCTCTACGCCAAGCTGGATCCGACCAAGGAAACCGTGGTCTATTGCCAGAGCGGCGTGCGCGCCGCCGAGACCGCCGCCGTGCTGGAGACCCTGGGTTTTGGCAAGGTCAAGGTCTACGACTCGTCCTGGCTGGGCTACGCGGCGCGACTGGATGCGCCGGCCGAGCGCGAGACCTTCTTCAACGTCGGCGCCATGAACGGCCGCATGGCTTCGATGCAGCGCAAGATCGAGGACCTCGAGCGCATGATCGGCGAGCTGTATTCCAGCCACAACGCCAAGGCAGCCTGCCCCGCCGGCAAGACCTGCTGAGGCCTGACCGGACAGCGAAGCAACCGTCGCGGCGTGCGTCCGCGACGGTTCAGGAAAACCCGCTGTAGAAAATGACGCGCCGCTTGCCGTCGCGTTTGGCCTGGTACATCGCCTCGTCGGCGGTACGCAGCAGTTCCTTTGCCGCCTTTTCGTCGCTGGGATAGATGCTGGCGCCGACGCTGGCAGAGACCGTCAGGGTCCGGCCGTCGACCTCATAGGGCGCCGACAGTTCGCGAATGATCTTTTCCGCGACACGCCCGGCATTTTCCTTGTTGCGGATATCGGTAAGGATCACAACGAACTCGTCCCCGCCCAGCCGCGCGACGGTATCCATGCCGCGAATCAGCATGCCGAGGCGCCGGCCGACGAGCTTCAGCACCTCGTCGCCCACCGCGTGGCCATGGGTGTCGTTCACCGGTTTGAATCCGTCGAGATCGATGAACAGCAGCGCGAAGTGCTGGTGCTGGCGCTCCGCCACGGCGATGGCCTGCTCCAGGCGATCATGCAGCAGCATGCGGTTGGGCAGGCCGGTCAATGCATCGAAGTGGGCAATCGACTCGAGCTGCTCTTCCATGGCCTTGCGTTCGGTGATGTCGTAGAAGATCGCCGAATACTTGACGATCTGGCCGGCTTCATCGCGCAGCGCCGTGATCGAGAGGAACTTGGGGTAGAGGCTGCCATCCTTGCGCCGGTCCCAGACGTCGCCGCGCCAGTATCCGTGCTCGAGGATGCCTTTCCACATCGCCTCATAGAAGGCCTTGTCGTGCCGCCCCGAACGCAGGATGCGGGGATTGCGCCCGATCGCCTCCTCCGGCGGGTATCCGGTAAGCCGCGTGAAGGCAGGGTTTACGGCGACGATGTTGTTCTGCCGGTCGGTGACCAGCATCGCCTCGTTCGAACGGTCGAAGATCTCCGCATTGAGCCGCAACTGGTCGCCCATGCGGCGCCAGCGCGTGATGTCGGAGCCCATCATGACGATGCTGGTGGGCGCGCCCTCCGGATCGCGGATCAGGGTCAGGTACCAGCGGAACAGGCTGGGGCCCTGCGCCGTCAACACCTGATACTCGAGTTCCTTCGGCATCGCGGACAATGCGACCGTGCCGTCGAGAAAGCCGGCGAGGCACGGCCGATCTTCGGCCACGATGTGATTGCCGACCCAGTCGCTGCCGAGGAGATCGGACAGGGGACGGCCGATCAGGTCGGCCATGACGCGGTTGATGTGGGCGATCCGCCCGCTGCGGTCGATGGCGACGGCAGCGAGCCCGACGCCTTCGAGGAAGGCGAACACCTGTTCTTCCGAATCCTGCAGCACCTGCTCCCCGGCCTCGGTGTCGGACTCGTCGGTCAGCGTGCCGATCAGGCCATCGAACTGGCCTGACGGCAGGGTGCGCGTCGCGGCGACATGCAGCATGCGCCGCGCCGACCCATCGGCGCGGCGCACCCGGTAGTGCAGGGAAAAACTGCGGCGGGCTTCAAGCGCGGCGCGCAGGGTATCGGCCACCAGTGCCCGATCATCGGCATGCACCACCGCCAGCCAGCCCGTGCCGACGGCATCTTCGCAGGCCTGCCCGGTGGCCTCGCGCCAGTTGGTGCTGACGACTTCGCAGCCGCCGCTGGCGTCGGCAATCCAGAACAGGACGCGCTGCGGATGGACGGCGATCTGGAAGCGGGCGTTGCCGGCTTCCAGCATGTCATGCGCCAGGGTTTCGTCGCGGGTTGCCACGTCAGGATAGCGATTCACGGCTTCATGTCGAGCGTGTCAGCCTACCACGAAGCAGCCCGGCCGACAGCCCGGAAGCCGCTGGAAAGCCTGTAAAATCCTCGACTTTGCGATTCAACGGACTTCCCGATGAGCACCACCAAACCGACGTTTAGCTCCGACGTCACGCCCGCAGGCGGGCATGAGTCTGCACTGAAAGTCGAAAAACCGACTTTTCAACAGATCATCCTGCGCCTGCAGGATTTTTGGGACAAGCAAGGTTGCGCGCTGCTGCAGCCCTATGACATGGAGGTCGGCGCCGGCACCAGCCACACCGCCACCTTCCTCCGCGCCCTCGGCCCCGAGCCCTGGAAGGCCGGTTACGTGCAGCCCTCGCGCCGGCCCAAGGACGGCCGCTACGGCGAGAATCCCAACCGCCTGCAGCACTACTACCAGTACCAGGTAGTGCTGAAGCCGGCGCCGGAAAACATCCTCGAACTCTACCTCGGCTCGCTCGAGGCGCTCGGCTTCGACCTGAAGCAGAACGACGTGCGCTTCGTCGAGGACGACTGGGAAAACCCGACCTTGGGCGCCTGGGGCCTGGGCTGGGAAGTCTGGC
>JALHNN010000005.1 GCA_022843505.1 Sulfuritalea sp. | reverse complement strand
TGCGCTGGGCATCGTGTTCGTCACTGCCGTGGATCATCAGGTTGTCCACCACCACGCCCAGTCGCGTCTTGATCTTGAATGCATATCTCACGAAACGGTGGGAATGCATAAAACCCCTATAACTTCAATTAAGTCCATCAAGTATATGCAGTGACTTCAACATATTCAAGATATTTATATAATTTGGTGGGTATTTTTTCCAGGTCTTATGCAGCCATCGAAATCCGGCCGGCATGTGGCGCAGGCGGAAATGCGACCGGGCCGCGCCGGTTCGCGGCGATTCCCTTGCCGTCAGGCCGGAGACAAAAAACAAAAGGCTGCCAAAGGCAGCCTTTGCTGTCCGCGACCCGAAGGCCGCCGTATCAGAGCGCCTTGATCGCGGCGGACAGGCGGCTCTTCTGGCGCGAGGCCAGATTCTTGTGCACGATCTTCTTGTCGGCAATGGAATCGATCACGCTCTGCGATTCCTTGAACACGGCTTGCGCCGCGGCCTTGTCACCGGCTTCAATGGCCTTGCGGACCTTCTTGATGGCGGTGCGCAGCGTCGAACGCTGGCTCATGTTGTGGGCGCGCTGCTTGGTTGCTTGACGGGCACGCTTGCGGGCTTGGGCGGTATTCGCCATGTCTGGTAATCCGGTAGATCGGGGAAAGGAGCGAGATTATAAAAGGGCTTTTCACCCATTGCAAGGGGCTTCTGCCTATTCCATCCCGGCTACCATAGCTGGATGAACCTTTTGCGCGCCCTGGCCACGGTCAGCGTCATGACTCTGCTGTCGCGAATACTGGGCTTCGTGCGCGATTTCGTCATCGCCCGGGTGTTCGGCGCGGGGATGATGACCGACGCCTTCTTCGTCGCCTTCCGCCTGCCCAACCTGCTGCGCCGGCTGTTCGCGGAAGGTGCGTTTTCGCAGGCTTTCGTCCCGGTGCTGGCCGACTACCGCAACCGACGGGGCGAAGCCGACACCCGGACTCTGGTCGACCGCGTCAGCAGCGTGCTGTTCCTGATCCTGATCGGCGTCAGCGCCCTGGGCATGGCCGGCGCCCCGCTGCTGATCGCCGTCACCGCGCCGGGTTTCGCTGCCGATGCGGCGAAGTTCGATCTGACCGTGGAAATGACGCGGATCACCTTCCCCTACATCCTGTTCATGTCCCTGGTGGCCCTGGCGGCCGGCGTGTTGAACACCTGGAGCCGCTTCGCCCTGCCCGCCTTCACTCCGGTGCTGCTCAACCTCGCCTTCATCGGCATGGCACTGTTTGCGGCGCCCTGGTTCGATCCGCCGATCATGGCGCTGGCCTGGGCGGTGTTTCTCGGCGGCGCACTGCAACTCGCGATCCAGCTTCCGGCTCTGGCCAGGATCGGCATGCTGCCGCGCTTCGACCCGGCATGGCGCGACGAGGGTGTGCAGCGCATCCTCAAGCTCATGGCACCCGCCGTGCTCGGCGTTTCGGTCGCCCAGATCAGCCTGCTCATCAATACCATCTTTGCTTCATTCCTTGTCAGCGGCAGCGTCTCCTGGCTGTACTACGCGGACCGCCTGATGGAGTTCCCGGCCGGCCTGCTCGGTGCCGCGCTGGGAACGATACTCTTGCCCAGCTTGGCCAGAACCCATTCCAGCGGCAACAGTGCGGAGTTCTCGGCCCTCCTCGACTGGGGCTTGCGCCTGACACTGATGCTGACCCTGCCGGCCGCCCTGGCCTTGGCGATCCTGGCGGTGCCGCTGCTCGCCACCCTGTTCCAGTATGGCGCCTTCACGGCCCACGACGTGCTGCAAACGCGCCAGGCCCTGGTGGCGTATTCGGTCGGACTCACCGGCCTGATCCTGGTGAAGGTGTTGGCGCCCGGCTTCTACGCGCGGCAGGACATCCGCACTCCCGTCAAGATTGCGATATTCACCTTGCTGCTGACGCAGGCCATGAACCTCGCGTTCATCGGCTGGCTGAAGCACGCTGGCCTGGCTCTGTCGATCGGCTTGGCCTCTTGCGTGAATGCCTACATGCTCTGGCGGGGGCTCCGTCGCAACCGCAGCTACATGCCACAACCCGGCTGGGGCGGCTTCGGACTGCGGCTGCTGGCCGCCGTGTCGGTTCTCGGCGGGGTGCTCTGGTTTGGTGCGGGAACGGATGCATCCTGGCTGGTCATGGGCGGCGCACAGCGCGCCCTGCATCTAGCTATCGTGGTCAGCGGCGGCATCGTCGCCTATTTCACCACCCTCTGGCTGCTGGGCTTCCGGGTGCGGGATTTCCGGCGCCGCGCCGCTTGACTACCCGCCTCGGGCCACCCCCTCGCGGCGCGGGTCGGCAGCACCAAGCCAGCGGCCACCGCGGCGCACGATAACGTGCAGGCCGCTGGTCATGTCGAGCGGTCTTACGTCGTGGCCACGGCGTGCCAGTTCCTGCACCAGGTCCTGCCCGATCCGGCCCTGCTCGACCTCGGTGACGCCATTGCGGTTGCCGACATGGCCAAGCGCGAGCACCGCGCCAGGTTCCATATTGCCGTCAAGCAACGCCAGCAGGCTGCGCGCAACATAGTTGATGATGCGACTGCCTCCGGGGGAACCAAGTACCGCATGCAGCTGCCCCTTGTCATCGAACACAAGCGTCGGCGACATCGATGACATCGGACGCTTGCCCGGTTCCGGGCGATTGGCTGCCGGCTTGTCATCGCGCCCCGGGGCAAACGAGAAATCCGTCAGCTGGTTGTTGAGCAGAAAGCCATAGACCTGGATGCGGCTGCCAAACTGGGACTCGATCGAACTGGTCAGCGCCACGGCATTCCCCTCCCGATCGACGATGGAGAGGTGCGTGGTGGCAGGCAACTCCGGCGAGTCGCCGTCGGTCTGCGAAAGACTGGACGAAAGCTCGCCCGGCGAAGCTCGGCCCATGGCCTTTTGCGGATCGAGCAAGCGCGCCCGCCGTTCCAGGTAGCCGGGGGCGAGCAAATCGCGGCGAGGGACCGGGACAAAGTCAGGATCGCCTATGAAGCGCGCCCGATCGGCATAGGCAAGACGCCCCGCCTCGGCAAACCGGTGCACCGCGTCGGGGCGTTCGGGACCACCGGGCGCGAGGCCGCTGCGCTCTAGAATGCCAAGGATTTGCAGGACAGCGATCCCGCCCGACGATGGCGGGGGCATGCCGCAGATGCGCCAGCGCCGGAAACTGCCGCAGACAGCCTCGCGTTCTCGAGGGTGATAGTCGCGAAGTTCGTCGGCACTCAGGTTCCCGCCGCGTATTTTGACCGCTGCCGCAATCCCTTCCGCGACCTCGCCGCGATGCAGGGCGGCAGCGCCCTCCCGCGCCAGTCGTCGGAGCATGGTAGCCAACTCTGGGTTACGCAGGAGGGTGCCGATTGCCTTCGGTTCGCCCGTAGCCTCGTAATACAGCGCAAGCGCCGCCGGATCCCTGCGCAGCAATGGATCCTCGCGCAACAACACATGGAGACGCGGCGAGATGGGAAAGCCGTTGTCCGCAAGGCGTATTGCCGGTGCCAGCAATCGTTCCCATTTCAGCTTGCCGTACTTGCCATGCGCCGCCTCAAGCGTCGCGACCAGCCCGGGAACACCTACCGCCTTGCCGCTGGCGAGCATGTCGAGGAATGGCAGCAGACTGCCGTCGACGCGCGCCCCGAAGTCCGGGGAATTTGTTCTCGGGGCGGTTTCGCGCCCGTCCCAGGCATGGATCCGTCGGGCAGAGGCCTCCCAGTGTAGAAGAAAGCCGCCGCCGCCCATGCCGGAGGACTGCGGTTCCACGATGTTCAGCACCCACTGTGCCGCAATCGCCGCATCCAGAGCGTTGCCGCCGAGTTGCAGGATTTCGACGGCCGCGTCCGTCGCGTGCGAATTGGCGGTGACGGCCATGAAGCGCGTTCCACTCGCTGCAGGGCGCGGCGTGAAATCGCTGGCGCCCTCGGGCTGGAGCGGCTGCGCACAAGCCAGCGAGATGCAAAGCGGCAACGCCAGGCACAAGGAAAAACGGGCAGCCCGCAGGCTGCCCGTTCTCGAAATGAAACTGCCGGAAATCACACGACCAGCGGCAGGATCATCAGCGCAACGATGTTGATGATCTTGATCAGCGGATTGACCGCCGGACCCGCCGTATCCTTGTACGGGTCGCCAACGGTATCGCCGGTCACCGCCGCCTTGTGTGCCTCGGAACCCTTGCCACCGAAGTGGCCGTCCTCGATGTACTTCTTGGCGTTGTCCCAGCAGCCGCCGCCCGTGGTCATCGAGATGGCCACGAACAGGCCGGTGACGATGGTGCCCATCAGCACGCCGCCCAGTGCGCGCACACCGGCGCCGACGCCGCCCACAGCCGGCATCAGCATGTTCATCACCACCGCCGCGACCACCGGAACCAGCACCGGCAGCAGCGAAGGGATCATCATTTCGCGGATCGCGGCCTTGGTCAGCATGTCGACGCAGGTGCCGTACTCGGGCTTCGCGGTGCCTTCCATGATGCCCTTGATTTCCTTGAACTGGCGACGAACCTCGACGACGACGGAACCCGCTGCACGACCGACAGCCTCCATGCCCATGGCGGCGAAAAGGTAGGGCACCATGCCGCCGATGAACAGGCCGATGATGACAGCCGGATCGGAAAGATCGAAAGCGAACTTGACGCCGGGCTTGAGCGCCTCGAGGCCATGCGTGAAGTCGGCGAACAGCACCAGCGCGGCGAGACCGGCGGAGCCGATGGCATAACCCTTGGTCACGGCCTTGGTGGTGTTGCCCACGGCGTCGAGCGGATCGGTGATGCCGCGTACCGACTCTGGCAGTTCGGCCATTTCGGCGATGCCGCCGGCGTTGTCGGTGATCGGGCCGTAGGCGTCAAGCGCGACGATGATGCCGGCCATCGACAGCATCGAGGTGGCGGCAATGGCGATGCCGTAAAGGCCGCCCAGGACGTAGGATGCCCAGATCGAGGCGCAGACGGCCAGCACCGGCCATGCCGTCGACTTCATCGACACGCCGAGGCCGGCGATGATGTTGGTGCCATGGCCGGTGGTCGAGGCTTCAGCGACGTGCTGCACGGGCTTGAACTCGGTGCCGGTGTAGTACTCGGTGATGTACACCATCAGGCCGGTCAGCACCAGACCGATCACGGCAGCACCGTAAAGGCGTCCGTGGGAACCGCCGCTGATGTTGAGCATGCCGTCGAGCAGGTGGTCATCGACCAGCCAGGTGGTCATCGGGTAAAAGGCGACCAGGGCTAGCACGCCGGCGACGATGAGGCCGCGGTAGAGGGCGTTCATGATCTTGCCGCCGGGCGAGGCCTTGACGAACATCACGCCGATGATCGAGGCGATGATCGAGAAACCGCCGAGTGCCAGCGGGTAGATCACGGCCTGTTCGGCGAAGACGGCGTTGCCCTTGAGCAGCAGGGCGCCGAGCAGCATGGTGGCGACCGTGGTCACGGCGTAGGTCTCGAAGAGGTCGGCGGCCATGCCGGCGCAGTCGCCGACGTTATCGCCGACGTTGTCGGCGATAACGGCCGGGTTGCGCGGGTCATCTTCGGGAATGCCGGCTTCAACCTTGCCCACCAGGTCGGCGCCAACGTCGGCGCCCTTGGTGAAGATGCCGCCGCCGAGACGGGCGAAAATGGAAATCAGCGAGGAACCGAAACCAAGGCCGACCAGCGGATGGATGATGTCTTCCATCTTGACGCCAGGGCCGCCCATCATCTTGAGCACGGCATAGTAGCCGGCGACGCCCAGCAGGCCGAGGCCCACCACCAGCATGCCGGTGATGGCACCGCCCTTGAAGGCGACGTTGAGCGCCGCGTTGAGGCCTTCATGGCCCCCCAAGGACGCCGCTTGTGCGGTGCGAACGTTGGCGCGAACCGAAACGTTCATGCCGATGTAACCGGCAGCGCCCGAGAGCACGGCGCCGATCACGAAACCAATCGCGGTCTTGGCACCCAGAAACACCAGGATCACCACGGCGAGGACGGCACCGACGATGCCGATCGTGGTGTATTGGCGGTTGAGGTAGGCTTGAGCGCCTTCCTGAACGGCCGAGGCGATCGCCTTCATGCGGTCATTGCCGGCCGGTTGGGCCAGAATCCACTGGCTGACGATCCAGCCGTAGGCGATTGCCGCCAAGGCACAGACCAGCGCAAACATCAGTCCTGCTGACATAGTTTCCCCCGAGCTAACGATTGATGGATCAAACGGAAAATTTTATCACCACTCAAGAAACGAATGGAAGCCCCCCCGCGGGTTTTGTTGCTTGAAATCTAATGGGTTTTCGCCTTCGACGACGAAGCCCGGAATCCACCCCGAGGTGATCACGATCCAGCGGACCGGCGGCCGACCCGATGCAATCCCCGCAATCGTCCCATCAACCGGCTGGATGCCGGCGGTTGAAAATCCTCGCTATAGTGGTCGCCGTCCGCGGGTGGTCCCGGGCGAAAGTCACCAACACCGGAATCAGGGAAAGGAAGCCGCAATCATGCCGCTTGGAAAGGTTCTTGTCGCGCAAGGCGGGGGTCCTACCGCCGTGATCAACCAATCGATGGCAGGCGTCGTGCTCGAGGCCCGCAAGTTCCGCAACGTCGAACTCGTCTATGGCGCGTATCACGGCGTACGCGGCATTGTCGATGAGGAGTTCCTCGACCTGACGCAGGAAACCAGCCACAACATCGAAATGGTGGCCTGTACGCCATCCTCCGCCCTCGGCTCCACCCGCGACAAGCCCGACCTAAAGTACTGCCAGGAAATCTTCAAGGTGCTCAAGGCACACGGCATCGGCTACTTCTTCTACATCGGCGGCAACGATTCGTCGGATACGGTGCGCATCGTGAGCGAGGAGGCGCGCCGCGCCGGCTACCCGCTGCGCTGCATCCACATACCGAAGACCATCGACAACGACCTGGTCGGCAACGACCACACCCCGGGCTTCCCTTCGGCGGCGCGCTTCGTTTCGCAGGCCTTCATGGGCGCCAACCTCGACAATGCCGCGCTGCCCGGGGTTTATCTCGCCGTGGTGATGGGGCGCCATGCCGGCTTCCTCACCGCGGCCTCGGCGCTGGGCAAGAAGTTTCCCGATGACGGTCCACACCTGATCTACCTGCCGGAGCGTGTGTTCAGCGTCGACAGGTTCCTCATGGATGTCAAGGGGGCCTACGAGAAATACGGGCGCTGCGTGATCGCAGCTTCGGAGGGCATCCATGACGAGAAGGGGACGCCGATCATCACGCAACTGGCCACCGAGATCGAACGCGATGCCCACGGCAATGTGCAACTGTCAGGCACCGGAGCGCTGGCCGACCTGCTTTGCGACCAGGTCAAGGAGAAACTTGGCATAAAGCGCGTGCGCGGCGACACCTTCGGCTACCTGCAGCGCTCTTTCATGGGCTGTGTCTCGGATGTTGACCAGCGCGAAGCCCGCGAAGTCGGCGAAAAAGCGGTGCAATTCGCAATGTGGGGCGACAAGGACGGATCGGTGGCGATCAAGCGCACCGGCTTCTACTCGGTCGACTATCAGCTGGTGCCGCTGGAAAGCGTCGCCGGCAAGACCCGCGTCATGGAAGATGAGTTCATCGCCGCCAACGGCACCGACGTCACCGATGCCTTCCGCCTCTACCTGCGGCCCCTGCTCGGCTCAGGAATGCCGGACGCCTACCGGCTGCGCCTGAACAAGGTCGCCAAGATCCTCAGGCAGGACACCGCCGCCTGAGCAAACAAACCAGCGCCAGGGCCGGGCGGCTTCAGTCGCCGAAGCTGATGCCGATGTCGCGTCCGGTCTGCAGGGTGTCGCTGTCGAGCGGCACCGCCTTCATGCGCCCGGCCACTTCTTCCAGTGCAACGTAGTTGACGTTGGGGAAGCCGAGCGCGACCATGATCCCCGACTGACCTTCGTCGAGGGCGCGAACGGCGGCACTGCCGAAGCGCATCGCCGCCAGGCGGTCGAACGCGGTCGGGCTGCCGCCGCGCAGCAGGTGACCGAGAACCACCACGCGCACGTCCTTGCCGGTCTTGTCCGCCAGCACCCTGGCCACGCGCTCGCCGACGCCGCCGAGGCGTTCGGCATGGCCGATCTCGGCGGGGGCGAGTATTTCGCGATGGCCGTGTATCGGCTCGGCGCCCTCGGCGACCACCACCAGAGAGTACATGCGCCCTTCGGCGTCGCGCGCGCGGATCTTGGCCGCGACCTTGTCGATATCGAAGGCAATCTCGGGGATCAGGATCGCATGGGCGCTTCCGGCAATCCCGGCATGCAGGGCGATCCATCCGGCATAGCGCCCCATGACTTCGACCACCATCACGCGCTGATGGCTTTCTGCCGTGCTGTGCAGGCGGTCGAGGCACTCGGTGGCAAAGGCCACTGCCGTGTCGAAGCCGAAGGTGGTGTAGGTCTTGTCGAGGTCGTTGTCGATGGTCTTGGGCACGCCGACCACGCGCAGGCCCTTCTGATGCAGCGCGTTGGCAATGGTCAGCGATCCGTCGCCGCCGATCGAAACCAGGGCATCGAGTTCCTTGCGCGCGAAGAACTCGAGGATTTCATCACTGCGATCGGTGTCGCGCATCGAACCGTCGGGCATCTTCATGGGGAAATGAAGTGGATTTCCCTTGTTGGTGGAGCCGAGGATGGTGCCGCCGAGGTGGCCGATGCCGCGTACCCGGTCACGAGTCAGCCGGAAAACGCCCCCCTCTGGGTAGCGCTCGGGAAACATGATGCCGTTGAATCCGTCGCGAATGCCGTAGCACTCCCAACCGCGATTGGCGGCCGCGATCACGACAGAACGGATGACGGCGTTCAATCCGGGAGCATCGCCGCCCCCGGTGCATACCGCGATGCGTCGAATGTGGCTGGTCATGATTCCTCCTTTGCGGCCGATCGAAAGCGCGGAGTTTCAGGCGAGGGCGGCAAACACGGCGGCCTTGATGGAGTCGAGCGAGCCGACCCCCGACACCTTGCGATGCTTGGGCGCACCCTTGGCGCCACTGGCCGACCACGTGGCGTAATACTCGATCAGCGGCTGGGTCTGGCTGTGATACACGGCTAGGCGCTTCTTCACCGTTTCCTCCTTGTCGTCGTCGCGCTGGATCAGCGCTTCGCCGGTGACATCGTCCTTGCCCTCGACCTTGGGCGGATTGAAGACGACGTGGTAGGTGCGACCCGATCCGGTATGCACGCGACGCCCGCTCATGCGGCGGATGATCTCCTCGTCGCTGACGTCGATCTCGAGCACATAATCGAGGTCCACACCCTGGGCACGCAAGGCCTCGGCCTGGGGCAGGGTGCGCGGAAATCCGTCGAACAGGAAGCCCTTGGCACAGTCCGGCTGCTTGAGGCGCTCGGCAATCAACCCAAGGATGATGTCATCGGAAACGAGCCCGCCGGAATCCATGACTTTCTTTGCCGCAAGGCCCATCGGCGAGCCCGACTTCACCGCGGCGCGCAGCATGTCGCCGGTGGAAATCTGCGGAATTCCATATTTCTCGGTAATGAATCCCGCCTGCGTACCCTTGCCAGCCCCCGGTCCACCCAAAAGAATCAATCTCATATCCGCCCCAATTGAAAGTTTATCTTAATGATTTAAAAGTGTTTTTTGAAATTTGTCATCACGCAGAACTTACTCCGAATCCCTCGCTGCGTCAAACAAGCGGCATACGCGCTCCAGATCCTCGGGCGTATCGACCCCCGGCAGCGGCCCATGGTCGACGCAAACCACCTGAATCGGATAGCCGTGCCAAAGGGCTCGCAACTGCTCGAGCGACTCGCAGCGTTCCAGCGGCGACGGCGCCAGTTCTCCGAACCGTCGCAGAAAACCGACCCGGTAGGCATACAGACCGATGTGGCGCAGTACCGGGAAATCCTCGGGCAGAACATCTCGGTCCCGAGCGAACCCGTCACGGTCCCAGGGAATCGGGGCACGGCTGAAGTAGAGGGCGCGGCCACGCCGGTCGCAAACGACCTTGACCACGTTGGGATTGAAGAAGTCAGCCACATCCGCCAGCGGATACGCCGCCGTCGCCATCGCCGCATCCCCATCGGCGTCGAGGGCAGTGGCAACGCCATCGATCAACGTCGGTTCGAGCAGGGGTTCGTCGCCCTGGACATTGATCACGATGTCCGTGTCGTCCCAGCCCAGGACGTCCGCCACTTCGGCAATCCGCTCGGTTCCGCTCGAATGCCGGGCCGCCGTCATCACGGCCTCGTATCCGCAGCTCCGCACCGCCGCCGCGATCCTGTCGTCATCGGTGGCGACCCAGACGCCATCGGCGCGCGCGCGCCGGGCGGCTTCGACGACGCGCACGATCATCGGCTTGCCGGCGATGTCGGCGAGCGGCTTTCCCGGCAGCCGCGTCGAAGCGAAGCGCGCCGGAATGACGATGCGGTAGGGCATCAGGTTTCGTCGGCGGAAAGCTGACGAGCCTCGTCTTCGAGCATCACCGGAATATCATCCTTGACCGGATAGGCCAGCTTGCAGCCCTTGCAGACCAGTTCCGCGGCAAGCTTGCGGTTTTCCAGCGGCCCCTTGCAGACCGGACAAACCAGGATTTCAAGCAGACGGGCATCCATGCAGCTTCTCCAAGACAAAGGCACCCAGGTCAGGCGTCAGGCATGCCGCAACGGGCAACACCCATACCGGGATCAAAAGATTCAATGACGCCAATTTTACGGCATCCTTTTCCGTAGTCAGGATCGCATCGCCGGTGAATTCGAGATCCTCGGGCACATAGCCGTGATGGTCGGGATACGGGTGCTCCGCAATTTCCAGACCCAAGCGGCGAATGTGGGCGAAAAAGCGTCCCGGCGCGCCTATTCCCGCCACGGCATGCAGGTGCAGGCCGGCCAGATCCGCGGCAGTGCAGACCTGCCCGGGATCATCCAGGCGACGGAAGATCGCGCCTTCAAGACGCATGGAGAACACGGGTCCCGCGAAAGTCGGCGCTGGCAGCACGGCGTTCTCGTTGAGGATCACCGCATCGACCGTCGCCAGGCGCGATGGTGGCTCGCGCAGCGGTCCGGCGGGAAGGCACCAGCCATTCATCACGCCGCGCGCATCGAACACCACCAGTTCGACGTCGCGCTGCAGGCGATAGTGCTGGAGACCATCATCCGCCAGGATCACGTCGCAAGAGGGATGGTCGGCTAGCAGCGCACGTCCGGCGGCCGCTCGATCGCGCCCGACGAATACCGGGCAGCCGCAGCGTTGCGCCAGCAGCAGGGCCTCGTCACCAAACTGCACCGGATCGCCGTCCGGTGCAACCGCCGTCGGCAACTCGGCGCGACCGCGAAAGCCGCGGGTAACCACGCCGGGGCGCCGCCCGAGTTCAAGCAGGGTCCGGGCCAGATGGACTACCAGGGGAGTCTTGCCGCTGCCGCCGACAGTGATGTTGCCGACCACCACGACCGGTACCGGCAGCCGCTCGCTGCGCAGCCACCCGAGCCGATAGGCGGCACGGCGCGCCGTAATCATGGCCAGGAATAACAGGGAAAAGGGAAACAACAGGCAGGCCACCGGCCCTCGCTGCCGCCAGGCAGCGGTCAATCCTTCCTCAGCGCTGCGCCTGCTGGGTGGCAAAGGAAATATGCGACAGTCCGGCCTGTTGCGCGGCCTGCATGACATCGATCACGCTCTGGTGCGCGGCTTTCGCATCGGCATTGATGATCACGACCGGATCCTTGCCGCTTCCGGCAACGCGCTTCATGGCGGCAGCGATGGTGCCGATGTCGCGGGTGCCGAGGGGCGCCTTGTTGACCAGGACCTCGCCGGCCGCCGTCACCACGACGTTGATCTCGTTCGGCTGTTCCTTGTTCTGCGGAGCATCGGCCGTCGGCAGGTTGATCTCGAGGCCGGAGAACTTTGAGTAGGTTGTAGAGATCATGAGGAAAATCAGGATCACCAGGAGGACGTCGATCATTGCGATCAGGTTAATCTCCGGCTCTTCCCTGTGCCGACCACGCTGGAAGTTCATGGCTCCGGCTCCTACTTGCGCTGGCCCTGCATGACTTCCACCAGCTTCACGGCCTCCTGCTCCATTTCGACCAGGAAGCCATCGACCAGGGCACGGAAGTGACGATAGAAGATCATCGCCGGGATGGCGATGATCAGGCCGAAACCGGTGTTGTACAAGGCCACCGAGATGCCGTGAGCCAGGGCCTGCGGGTTGGTGCCGGACGAGGTCGGCGAGCCGAAGATTTCGATCATGCCGACAACCGTGCCGAACAGGCCCATCAGCGGCGCGATCGAGGCGATGGTCCCCAGCGAGGTCAGGAAGCGCTCGAGATCATGCGCGACGCCGCGTCCGGCTTCCTCAATCGATTCCTTCATGATTTCGCGGGAACTGCCGGCATTGCGCATCCCGGCGGCGAGCACGCGGCCAAGTGGCGAACTGCCTTCGAGCCGCAGCAGTTGGTCTTCACTAAGGCCATGCTGGCGGTAGTTCGCGACCGCGCTTTGCAGCAACCCGGCGGGAAGAATCTTGACGCGGCGCAAAGCCACCGCACGCTCGATGATCAGGGCGACGGCAATCACCGACGCCAACAACAAGGGCCAGATGGGCCAGCCAGCGGCCTGGATGATCGAAAACACTGTGGCGCTCCGTGATTCTGGAAAGGGCGCACTTTAGCCCGACTGAACCGATTCGGCAACCGTGCATTGTTCGTCGGGCGTCGGAATCCGGGTCAATCGCTTATCCACAGTTTCTGTGGATAAGTCTGTGGATGCTCGGTGGGAATCCGGCAAGAACGGCACAAACACTCGACCCCGCGTTTGGCTGCCCATTTTTTGCTCAGCAATTTCCCCTTGGAATCATCCTGTTGACTGCCGCGACCGGAGCGAAGCCGCGCCGCATGGCGAATTCGGCGGTATCGAGGGCGCAGGGAGCCGGGGAGCGTTAGGTGCGTTAGAATTTTCGGCCTCATGGAAGCCCTCAGATTCATCCCGACGACGTGGCGGACCAGCCAGACAGCGTAGTCCCGGTCCGCGATCTCAATCGCCGGGTCCGGCTGTCGCTGGAACGCGAGTTCCCCCTGCTCTGGGTCGCGGGAGAGATTTCGAACCTTACCCGCGCGAGTTCGGGCCATTTCTATTTTTCACTGAAAGACGAAGGCGCACAGGCCCGCTGTGTGATGTTCCGCTCCCGCGCGCAGGCGATAGGCTGGAATCTCGAGAATGGCCAGCAAGTCGAGGTCCGGGCGCTGGTATCGCTCTACGAACCTCGCGGCGAGTTCCAGCTTGCCGTAGAAGGGATGCGTCGCGCCGGTTTGGGGCGACTCTTCGAGGCCTTTGCGCGGCTGCGCGAACGTCTCGAAGCTGAAGGCCTGTTCGCAACGGAACGGAAGCAGGGCCTGCCGCGCTTTCCGCGTGCCATCGGAATCGTCAGCTCACCGCAGGCGGCGGCGTTGCATGACGTGATTGCGGCAATCAGGCGCCGCGCCCCCCACCTGCCAACCATCCTCTATCCCAGCGCGGTGCAGGGTGAAAGTGCCGCCGCCGCCATTGCCGATGCGATACGGTCCGCTGGGGCAAGGCGGGAATGCGACCTGCTGATGGTTGTCAGGGGAGGCGGCAGCATCGAGGACCTCTGGGCGTTCAACGAAGAGGTCGTGGCGCGGGCGCTGGCGGCATGCCCCTTGCCGACGATCAGCGGCATCGGCCATGAGACCGATATCACCATCGCCGATTTCGTTGCCGACCTGCGCGCCGCGACGCCCACGGCCGCTGCCGAACTGGCCACCCAGGGCTGGTTCGAGGCTTCCGGCGAACTCAGGGATCTGGGCGATGCGCTATCCCGCTACGCCGAATACAAGCTCGCCATCGCCCAGCAGGCGTTGGACCGGCTTTCCATGCGGCTGATCCATCCTGCGGCGCGTCTTGGCATGGCTGCCGAGTCCCTCAAACTGCTCGCTTCGCGGCTCAAGGCGTCGATCGGCGAACTCGTGGCCAGCCGCCGCGGACGCCTGGGAGACAGCGCGATGGGCCTGTTTCGCCGGACACCGCACATCGATGCGCTCGACGCCGCCGTTTCCCTGCTTTCTCAGCGCCTCAACGCGAGCCTGCGCCGCCAGCAAGCCGACAGGCTCGGTGCCGTCGAACGCATCGCGGGCGCCTTGGGCCATTTGAATCCCGACGCCATCCTGGCACGCGGTTACGCCGTCGTTTATGACCGGAACGGACGGATCATTTTAACGGCGAGTTCGCTCGCTGCGGGTCAGGCGATCCACCTGCGTCTGTCCGACGGCGAGGTCGATGCCAACGTGCTTGCGACGCGACCGGGGTAAGCGTTGCACACCCGCTTATTCCCGACTACAATAGTCAACTTTACAGTCTTAATTCACCGCAACGGAGAAACCAAATGGAACACACGCTACCGCCCCTGCCCTATGCCATGGATGCGCTCGCACCGCATATCTCGAAGGAGACCTTCGAGTACCACTACGGCAAACACCATCAGGCCTATGCCACCAACCTCAACAACCTGATCAAGGGCACGGAATACGAAAGCCTTGACCTTGAATCCATCGTCAAAAAGGCGCCGGCCGGCGGCATCTTCAACAATTCGGCCCAGGTCTGGAACCACAGCTTTTTCTGGAACAGCATGAAAGTCGGCGGTGGCGGCACGCCGAGCGGCGCACTGGCGGATGCCATCACCAAGAAGTGGGGCAGCTTCGACGAGTTCAAGAAGGCCTTCCAGGCATCGGCCGTCGGCAATTTCGGCTCGGGCTGGACCTGGCTGGTGAAGAAGCCCGACGGAAGCGTGGACATCGTCAATACCTCCGGCGCCGGCACCCCCCTGAACACCGAAAACAAGGCGCTGCTGACCATCGACGTCTGGGAACATGCCTATTACATTGATTACCGCAACGCCCGGCCGAAGTTCGTCGAGACTTTCCTCGCTTCGCTGGCCAACTGGGATTTCGCCGCCAGGAACTTTGCCTGAGCGCCGTCGCGGCCACAGGCACTGACCAGGGCGCCGTTCAGGCGCCCTTTTTTTCGAACCCGGGAAACGCCATGGAATCGAGGATCACGGAACTCGAAATCAAGCTCAGCCACTGCGAGGACAGCATCGACGAGTTGAATCGCACGGTGTTTCGTCAGCAGCAGCAACTGGAACTGCTCCAGGCCCAGTTCCGGGAGTTGTACCGGATGATCCAATCCGACGCGGCGCCCGAGAGCACCGGCCCGCGCGACGAGATCCCGCCGCACTACTGAGGCGACGACTCGACGCAGTTTGGCGCAACAAGCCGCTAGCGCGGGGAGCCGGCCTTTTCCACGCCGACAATGGCGAGCCCGGGGCCGAACCCGCGACTGCGGAACCAGCCGAGATTCATTTCCAGTGCATAGCGCGCCGGCCTCGTCGCACAATGGTTGTCCTCGGTCCTGGGCTGCATGTCTTCGATATTGATGATCGCGCCTTTTTCGTCGAGGAAAGCGACCGAAAGGGGTAACAGGGTGTTGCGCATCCACATGCAGTGCTTAACCATATCGGGAAAGACGAACAGCATCCCGCGTTGAGGCGCCATGAAGCTTCGCTGCATCAGGCCGATCTGGCGGCTATCCGGACTCGCCGCGACTTCCGCCTCGATCCGGTGCATGCCGGCAAACAGCTCGACCAGCGGCAATTGCGGCTGCTGGGCTCTTGCAGGGAGGATGCAGCCCAGACCAATGAAGAACAGGAACACTCGCAGTGGCATGTGAATTACCCCGGAATCGATAGACGAAAAAAATGGCAGGTTACCCTGCCATTTTCCCCGCAGCCGCGAATTACTTGGCGGCGTCAGCCTTCTTGGCCTTCTTGGCCTTCTTGGCCTTCTTGGCTTTGCCTTCCATGCCGGACATGCCCTTGGCGTCCATGCCGGACATGCCAGCCATGCCCTTCTGGGCCGGGGCGGCAGCAGGAGCAGCGGCCGGAGCGGCGGCAGCCGGGGCAGCAGCCGGAGCAGCCTTGGGAGCGTCAGCGGCGAAAGCGGAGGTGGCGATCAGGCCAGCGGCCAGGGCGGCGAAAAGCTTGGTCATGGTGTTTCCTTTCGTTTGAATATAGGTAGAGATGAATTAACACCACGATTCTTCGGGGCGTTAGGCACATTAACGCGCCGCTCCGATGGAGGTTGACGTTGAAAATCACCATCGCGCCATTGCCCGGGAGCCAAACCGTCCAAGGTCCAGTCTCCCACTGCCCAGCGGACGAGGCGAAGTGTCGGAAATCCGACATGTGCGGTCATGCGCCTGACCTGACGATTCTTCCCTTCCCGCAGGACAAGTTCCAGCCAACTGGTCGGGATTGCCTTGCGGACACGTATCGGCGGGATTCGCGGCCAAAGCCCTTCCGGTTCGCCAATTCGCCTGGCTTCGCAGGGGCGGGTGACAAAGTCGCCCAGACTGACGCCGCCGGCAAGCTGGCGCAGGGCTAGGTCGGAAACCTCGCCTTCGACCTGGGCGAAGTAGCGTTTCGGCAGCTTGTGCCCGGGATCTGCGATCCTGGCCTGAAGCCGCCCATCGTCCGTCAGGACCACGAGGCCCTCGGAGTCGGCATCCAGCCGCCCGGCGGCATAAACGCCGCGGACCGGAATGAAATCCGCCAGCGTCGGCTTGCCATCCGGCGCCGTGAATTGAGTCAGCACGCCATAGGGCTTGTTGAACAGCAGTAGCCTGCTCACCCGGGCTGCTCAGCGCAATAAAGCCTGGAGAAGCGCTGGGATTCGGGGTAGGGAAAGAAATCCTGCACCAGGCCCTGCCGGATCTGCTCCTGGGCGTTTTGCCAGAACGCGACATCGAACAGATCCGCGTGGTGTCGCATGAAGGAATCCCGGATCCGGTCGGAGACCAGGAGAAAGGTCTCGAATTCCTCGGGGAAGACATCCTGCCGTGAGACCGAATACCAGACTTCGCCTGACATCTCGGTTTCGAAATCCGGAGGCGGAGGAATGCGGCGGAACCTGCAATCCGTCATGTACTCGATTTCGTCGTAGTCATAAAACACGACCCGCCCGTAGCGCGTAACGCCGAAGTTCTTCCACAGGAGATCGCCTGGAAAGATATTGGCAATCGCCAGTTCCTTGATCGCATTCCCGTACTCCTCCACGGCATGATCCACCAGGTCGCCACGCCCGTTCCTCTGCGCCTTATCCAGGTACATGTTGAGCGGTTCCATGCGCCGCTCGATGTAAAGGTGCCTGATGATGAGATCGCCCCCGTCTTCCTCGATCAGCGAAGGCACCTCGCGATAGAGTTCAGCGACCAGTTCAGGCGAGAACCGGTTGCGCGGCAGTGCCACCATGGAGAATTCCAGGGTATCTGCCATGCGCCCCACCCGATCCACCTGCTTGACGAACTGGTACTTGCGCCGCACCGTTTCGTGGTCGACTTCCTTGGAACTGCCGAAGACATCCTTGATCACCTTGAACACGTACGGGTAGGACGGCAGGGTAAACACCATCATCACCAAACCCCGGATTCCCGGCGCGACGATGAACTGGTCGGCCGAATGGTGCAGGTGGAATATCAGGTCGCGAAAGAACATGGTCTTGCCCTGCTTGCCCAGGCCAAGCATCGTGTAAAGCTCGGACCGTGGCTTGTTGGGCATGATCGAGCGCAGGAACTGCACGTAGCCCGACGGCACCTCCATATCCACCATAAAGTAGGCGCGCGAGAGCGAGAACAGAACGCCGATCCGCCAGGCGTCGAGGATAATCGTGTCCAGGTAGAGCTTTCCGTCAGCTGAATGCAGGACGGGTACGGTAAAGGGGTATTCCTGGGCACCGTTGACGGCCTTGCCTATCACATAGGCGCCCTTGTTGCGATAAAAGGCCGAACTGAGCACCTGTATCTGCAGGTTCGCCTCACGCGGCGGAAAGCTACCCAGGTGGGCGGCAATGCTGCGCAGGATGTATTCGACATCGCGTTCGAGGTCCTCGAACTCCCGCATCCACGCGAAGTCCTTGAACACCTGCAGCACCGACGCGCGAAATCCGGCTTCGTTCGGGTAATAGCTGCGGTAGGTGGGAGGATCCGATTCGATGTACTCGGTCGACACCGCCGGCCGCACGAAGATGAAATCGTTGTGGAAATAGGTCCGGTGCATGATCTGGCAGAACACCGAGTTGAAAAAGGTTTCCGCCAGTTCCGGCTGCTTGTGGTCCGTCAACAAGCCGATGAAAAACAGCTTGGCCTGCTGCCAGACTCCGTCATCAAGACGGGCAGCGGCGAACTCGGATTGCAGAGTCTCGACCGTCTCGCGCACGCGATCGTCGTAGAACTGGATCCGTTCGCGCACCGCCCGCTGGCCCTCCAGCCACTCGGCATGCTCGAACCTTGGTTTGGCGCCCGCCGAGCATTCGCGAAACAGGCGATAGTGTTTGTCGAAGCCGCGGACCATGGTCTGTGCGATCCGGTGCGACAGCTTCTCCTGATCGGACGCGTTGCTCATGGTGGATAGGTCGGCGCAGTAGGTCCCGACAATTCTATCAGCGGCAAATTCGGCCCTCGTCGGCCATCCGGATCATTGAAATTGCAGCATCCCGATTTGATCGGCGCATTTGTCCCGCTTATTGACGCCGCCGCATCGGTCTAGGATACTCGTCCGCTCGGTGGCGCGACCCGACCCCCTGGCGGCCAATCTGCCACCTTCATAATCAATAACATACGACGAGGCACGTACATGAGCACTGGGCAATCGAAGATCACTTACACCCTTACCGACGAAGCGCCCCTGCTGGCGACCGTGGCCTTCCTGCCGGTGATCCGGGCCTTCGCGGCACCCGCCGGCATCGAGATCGAAAAGGCCGATATTTCGGTTTCCGCCCGGGTTCTGGCGGAGTTTCCCGAATACCTTTCTGAAGCGCAGAAGGTTCCGGACGTACTCGGCGACCTCGGCCGTAGAACGCACTTGCCCGAGACGAACATCATCAAGCTGCCCAACATCAGCGCCTCGGTGGCCCAATTGATAACCTGCGTGCGCGAACTGCAGGCCAAGGGCTACAAGATTCCGGATTATCCGGAAGACGCGAAGACCGACGAGGAGAAGAAGCTAAAGGCTCGCTATGGCAAATGCATCGGCAGCTCCGTCAATCCGGTGCTGCGCGAAGGCAACTCCGACCGTCGCGCGCCCAAGGCGGTCAAGGAGTACGCTCGCAAGAACCCCCATTCGATGGGCGAATGGAAGCAATGGTCGCAGACCCATGTTTCCCACATGCACCACGGCGACTTCTACCACGGCGAGAAGTCGATGACGCTGGACAATGCCCGCGACGTCAAGATGGAGCTCATCACCAAGAGC
>JALHNN010000004.1 GCA_022843505.1 Sulfuritalea sp. | reverse complement strand
GCTCTTCCGATCTTCATTCAGCTCGAAAATCGATTTGCCGGACTCGAAATGGTGCCTCTGCAGCAGCCCTGCCTGCTCGAACTGCGTCAGCACCCGGTAGACCGTGGCCAGGCCGATGTCCAGCCCATCGGCCAGTAGCTGGCGATAGACGTCCTCTGCGGTGACATGGCGCGGTGCCCCCTCGTCCTGCAGCTTGTGGAACAGGTCGAGGATCTTCAGCCGCGGATAGGTGGCCTTGAGGCCGATGCTCTTCAGGTCGTCGGGATGGGTCATGAGGCGGCTAACGTGAAACGACACGACGGGTCGCTGCCGACTTCGAGTGCAGCGAGCCGACCAGGAACCCCCCGTGAGGGGGGGAAGGGGGGGCGGGCCGAGTTTGCTCGCCCGGGACACGGTGAGGGTGGCAGCGCTTCATAATCTACAGTCGGCTTTCGAAGCCATGGGCGTTGGGGCGGTCGGGGTGCCGCGGTGGCCGAACGGCCGGCTATGATATAGTTTTCGCGGCCCGGTTGGGACTATGCCGCCGCGCTGCGGCGGCCCATGCCGCCAACTCCCGAGTCACTCCCGGAAATCCCGATGAAGCGAATCCTGTTTTTCCTGCCCCTGCTGGCAGCCTGTTCGGGTACGCCCGCGATCACCAACGTGCTGACGCCCTATCGTGTCGACGTGCGCCAGGGCAACATGGTCACCCAGGAAATGATGTCCCAGCTCAAGCCCGGCCTCAGCCGCGAGCAGGTGCGTTTCATCCTCGGCACCCCGTTGGTGGCTGACATGTTCCATGCCAATCGCTGGGACTATGTTTATCGCTTCCAGCCCGGCCACGGCGAGATCCAGCAGCGCGTGCTGACCGTGTTCTTCCAGGACAACAAGCTGCTGCGGGTTGCCGGCGACGTGGTGGCCGACGACCCCGGCAAGGCCGAAGCGCCGAAGCCAGCGAACCAGGTGATCGATATCCCGGCCCCGGCCACCACTGCCCCCGCCGCCACCCCGGAAAATAACTAGGCCATGGAAAAGCTGCGCTACGCAATCGCCGGCAGTTCCGGCCGCATGGGCCGTACCCTGATCGAGGCCGTGCAGCAGGATCCGGAGGGGGTTCTGGCGGCGGCGCTGGAGCATGCCTCCAGCCCGTTTCTCGGCCGCGATGCCGGGGAGCTGGTGGGCGCCCCGTGCGGCGTCAAGATAGGCGCCGATCTCGATGCGGCGCTGGCGGTGTCCGACTGCCTGATCGACTTCACCCGTCCCGAGGGCACGCTGCAGCACCTCGAGGCCTGCAAGCGCCACAAGGTCGCCTTGGTGATCGGCACCACGGGTTTCTCCGCCGAGGGCAAGGCGGCGATCGCCGAGGCCTCGCGAACCATACCCATCGTCTTCGCCCCCAACATGGCGGTGGGCGTCAATGCCGTGTTCCGCCTGCTCGACGTCGCGGCGCGCATCCTCAACGAAGGATATGACATCGAAGTCATCGAGGCCCACCACCGGCACAAGGTCGATGCGCCCTCGGGCACCGCCCTGCGCATGGGGGAGGTCGTGGCCACGGCCCTGGGGCGGGATCTGGCGGAATGCGCGGTGTATGGCCGGGAGGGACACACCGGGGAGCGGCCGGCGCAGCAGATTGGATTCGCCACCATACGCGGCGGCGACATCGTCGGCGACCACACGGTGCTGTTCGCCGGCGGCGGCGAGCGTATCGAGATCACCCACAAGTCGGCCAGCCGCATGCCCTATGCCCAGGGCGCGCTGCGCGCCGGTCGCTTCATGCGCGGTCGCGACAGCGGCCTCTTCGACATGCAGGACGTGCTCGGCCTGAAGTAGGCGCCGTCAGGCCCGCAAGTCCCGCTATTGCGTTGCACGGAAGGGGCCGCGCAGGTATAATTGGCAGGTTTGCCGAACGCCACGTGAAACAAGCCGCGTCCGGTTCCGATAGACGTCGTGCCTTGTTCCCGGGAGCCTCATCGTGTCTCACTTTCCGCCTGCCCTTCTCGCCCTGGCCGACGGAACGGTGTTTCGCGGCAAGGGCATAGGCGCCGCCGGCAGCAGCGTCGGCGAAGTGGTGTTCAACACCGCCATGACCGGCTACCAGGAGATCCTCACCGATCCCTCCTACGCCCGGCAGATCGTCACCCTGACCTATCCCCACATCGGCAACTACGGCATTAACCACGAAGACTGCGAGGCCGCGCGCATCCATGCCGCGGGCCTGGTGATCCGCGACCTGCCGCTGCTGGCCTCGAATTTCCGCAGCGAACAGACGCTCGATGCCTACCTGCGCGCCGAGAACGTGCTCGGACTGGCCGACATCGACACCCGCAAGCTGACCCGCATCCTGCGCGAGAAGGGCGCCCAGGCCGGCTGCCTGGTGACTGCCAATGCGGCGGGCGATGTGCTCGATGCCGATGCCGCCGTGGCCCAGGCACGCGCCTTCCCCGGTCTGGCCGGCATGGACCTGGCCCAGGTGGTGACGGTCGACAAGGCCTACGCCTGGACCGAAGGCGAATGGAAGCTGGGCAGCGGCTATGTGCCCCAGGGCAAGACGCGCTTCCATGTCGTTGCCTATGATTTCGGCGTCAAGCGCAACATCCTGCGCATGCTTGCCGCGCGCGGCTGCAAACTGACGGTGGTGCCGGCGAAAACCCCGGCGGCGGATGTGCTGGCAATGAACCCCGACGGCGTCTTCCTTTCCAACGGCCCCGGCGATCCGGAACCCTGCGACTACGCCATCGCCGCGATCTGCGTCTTCCTCGAAAGGAAGCTGCCCACCTTTGGCATCTGCCTCGGCCACCAGCTGATGGCGCTGGCGTCGGGCGGCAAGACGATGAAGATGAAGTTCGGCCACCACGGCGCCAACCACCCGGTCAAGGACCTCGAAACCGGCCAGGTGCTGATCACCAGTCAGAACCACGGCTTTGCCGCCGACCCGGCGACCTTGCCGGCCAACGTCAAGGTGACCCACGTCTCGCTGTTCGACGGCAGCCTGCAGGGCCTGGCCTTCACCGACCGGCCGGCCTTCTGCTTCCAGGGGCACCCGGAAGCCAGCCCCGGCCCGCACGATGTCGCCTACCTGTTCGACCGCTTCATCGGCATGATGGAACAAAAATAACATGGCCAAGCGTACCGACATCCACAGCATCCTGATCATCGGCGCCGGGCCGATCATCATCGGCCAGGCCTGCGAGTTCGACTATTCGGGCGCCCAGGCCTGCAAGGCGCTGCGCGAGGAAGGTTTCCGCGTCATCCTGGTGAATTCGAACCCGGCGACCATCATGACCGACCCGGGCATGGCCGACGTCACCTACATCGAGCCGATCACCTGGAAGGTGCTGGAGAACATCATCGCCAAGGAGCGGCCGGACGCCCTGCTGCCGACCATGGGCGGCCAGACGGCGCTGAATTGCGCGCTGGATCTCGCCAAGCATGGCGTGCTGGAGAAATACAAGGTCGAGATGATCGGCGCCTCGCGCGAAGCCATCGACAAGGCCGAGGATCGCGAAAAGTTCAAGCAGGCGATGACCAAGATCGGTCTCGGCTCCGCCCGCTCCGGCATCGCCCACAGCCTCGAAGAGGCGCAGCAGGTACAGAGCCTGATGGGCTTCCCGACCATCATCCGGCCCTCGTTCACCATGGGCGGCTCGGGCGGCGGCATCGCCTACAACCAGGAAGAGTTCGTCGAAATCTGCAAGCGCGGCCTCGAAGCCTCGCCGACCAGGGAACTCCTGATCGAGGAGTCGCTGCTCGGCTGGAAAGAGTTCGAGATGGAGGTGGTGCGCGATCGCAAGGACAACTGCATCATCGTCTGCTCGATCGAGAACCTCGACCCGATGGGCGTGCACACCGGCGATTCGATCACCGTGGCGCCGGCGCAGACGCTGACCGACAAGGAATACCAGATCATGCGCAACGCCAGCATCGCGGTGCTGCGCGAGATCGGCGTCGATACCGGCGGCTCCAACGTCCAGTTCGCGATCAACCCGGACGATGGCCGCATGATCGTGATCGAGATGAACCCGCGCGTGTCGCGCTCCTCGGCGCTGGCATCCAAGGCCACGGGCTTCCCGATCGCCAAGGTGGCGGCCAAGCTGGCCGTCGGCTACACGCTGGACGAGCTGAAGAACGACATCACCGGTGGCGCCACCCCGGCCTCGTTCGAGCCCTCGATCGATTACGTGGTGACCAAGGTGCCGCGCTTCGCCTTCGAGAAGTTCCCCATGGCCAACGACCGCCTGACGACGCAGATGAAGTCGGTCGGCGAGGTCATGGCCATCGGCCGCAGCTTCCAGGAGTCGATGCAGAAGGCGCTGCGCGGCCTGGAGGTCAGCGTCTACGGTTTCGACGAGATCGACACCGATGTCGAGGAACTCAACCGCGAACTGGGCAGCGCCGGGCCGGAGCGCATCTGGTACGTGGCGCAGGCCTTCCGCGAGGGCTACAGCCTTGAGCAGGTATTCAAGCTGACGAAGATCGATCCCTGGTTCCTGGTGCAGATCGAGGAAATCGTCTCCATCGAAGCCTGGATGCGTTCGCAGAACCTGGTCGACCTCGATGCCGATGCCTTGCGCAATCTCAAGCGCAAGGGCTTCTCCGATCGCCGCATCGGCACCCTGGTGAACGCCGGCGGCGAAACCGCGGTGCGCGAACGGCGGCATGCGCTCGGCGTGCGGCCGGTGTACAAGCGGGTCGATACCTGCGCCGCGGAGTTCGCCACGGCCACCGCCTACATGTATTCGACCTACGAGGACGAGTGCGAATCCCGGCCCAGCGACCGCAGGAAGATCATGGTCATCGGCGGCGGCCCCAACCGCATCGGCCAGGGCATCGAGTTCGACTATTGCTGCGTCCATGCCGCGCTGGCGATGCGCGAGGACGGCTACGAGACCATCATGGTCAATTGCAATCCGGAGACCGTGTCCACCGATTACGACACCTCGGATCGCCTCTACTTCGAGCCGGTGACGCTGGAAGACCTGCTGGAAATCGTCCATGTCGAGAAGCCCGTCGGCGTGATCGTCCAGTTCGGCGGCCAGACGCCGCTCAAGCGCGCGCGCGAGCTCGAAGCCAACGGCGTGCCCATCATCGGTACCAGCCCCGACATGATCGATGCCGCCGAGGACCGCGAACGCTTCCAGAAACTGCTGCACGACCTCGGGCTGAAGCAGCCGCCCAACCGCACGGCGCGCACGGAGCCCGACGCCATCCGCCTTGCCGCCGAGATCGGCTACCCGCTGGTGGTGCGCCCGTCCTACGTGCTGGGCGGGCGGGCCATGGAGATCGTGCATGAGGAAAAGGATCTCGAACGCTACATGCGCGAGGCGGTGAAGGTCTCCTTCGATTCGCCGGTGCTGCTCGACCGTTTCCTCAACGACGCCACCGAGGTCGACGTCGATGCCCTGTCCGACGGCAATCAGGTGCTGATCGGCGGCATCATGGAGCACATCGAGCAGGCCGGAGTGCATTCCGGCGACTCGGCCTGTTCGCTGCCGCCCTTTTCGCTGTGCCAGGAGATCCAGGACGAACTGCGCCGCCAGACCGAGATGATGGCCAGGGGGCTCAACGTCGTCGGCCTGATGAACGTGCAGTTCGCCATCCAGGGTCGCGGTGCCGACGCGGTGGTGTATGTGCTGGAAGTCAATCCGCGGGCCTCGCGCACCGTGCCCTTCGTCTCCAAGGCCACCAGCCTGCCGCTGGCCAAGATCGCCGCGCGCTGCATGGCCGGTCGCAGCCTGGCCGAGCAGGGCGTGACGAAGGAAGTGATCCCGCCTTATTTCTCGGTGAAGGAAGCGGTATTCCCCTTCGTCAAGTTCCCCGGCGTCGATACCATCCTCGGCCCGGAAATGAAGTCGACGGGCGAGGTCATGGGCGTGGGGCGGACGTTTGGCGAGGCCTTCGTCAAGTCGCAGTTCGCCGCCGGCACTCGCCTGCCGAAGTCGGGCAAGGTCTTCCTCAGCGTCAAGCCGGCCGACCGCCCCAAGGCGGTCGACCTCGCCCGCGAGCTGCACGAGCTCGGCTTCGCCATCGTCGCCACGCGCGGGACGGGCGGCGCGATCAGTGCCGCGGGAATCCCGGTCGGGATCGTGAACAAGGTGGCCGAAGGGCGTCCCCACGTGGTCGACATGATCAAGAACGGCGAGATCGCATTGATCGTCAACACCGTCGAGGAAAAGCGCGCGGCTATCGTCGATTCGCGCTCGATCCGGACCTCGGCGCTGGGTGCCAAGGTGACGCTGTTCACCACTATCGAGGGCGGGCGCGCCGCCTGTGCCGGCATGCGCCACGACGGTCTCGAAACCTATTCCTTGCAGTCCCTCCACGGTGAGCTGGGCGCATGAGCGGAAAATTTCCCATCACCTTGCGCGGGGCTGAAATGCTGCGCCAGGAATTGCAGCGCCTGAAAAGCGTCGAACGTCCGGCGGTGATCGCCGCGATCGCCGAGGCGCGTTCGCATGGCGACCTTTCCGAGAATGCCGAGTACGACGCTGCCAAGGAGCGTCAGGGCTTCCTCGAAGGCCGCATCAAGGAGATCGAAGGCAAGCTGGGCAATGCCCAGATCATCGACCCGGCGTCGCTCGATGCCGACGGCCGCGTGGTGTTCGGTTCAACGGTGGAAATAGAGGACATGGACAGCGGCGACACCGTCACCTACCAGATCGTCGGCGACGACGAGGCGGACATCAAGGCCGCCAAGATTTCGCTGAATTCGCCGGTCGCCCGCGCGCTGATCGGCAAGTTCTCCGGTGACGTGGCCGAGGTGCAGACCCCGGGCGGCAAGCGCGAATACGAGATCCTCGACGTCAAGTACGTCTGATGCGCTTCTGGAGCGCGCTCTACAGTCTGTGCATCGCCGCGTGGGTCGGCGGCCTGCTCGCCGTCGGCTACCTCGCGGCCCCGATCCTGTTCGCGCAACTGGCGGACCGGATGCTCGCCGGCAAGCTCGCGGGGCACATGTTCACGGCGATCGCCTGGGTCGGCATCGGCTGCGCCGGCTATCTGCTGCTTCACGTGCTGGCGCTGAAGGGCTGGCGCGCGGTGCAGTCATCCGTGTTCTGGATCGTGCTCCTGATGCTGGCCCTGACCCTGGCCGGGCATTTCGGCATACAGCCGATACTGGCCCAGCTCAAGGCCGACGCCCTGCCGCGGCAGGTAATCGAGCGCGCCATGCGCGACCGCTTTGCCGCCTGGCACGGGGTGTCGAGCGTCCTTTATCTGCTGCAGACGCTGCTGGGTGTGGCCCTGGTGGTGTTGCAGGATCGCGGCCGCGGCCGCTGATCCGTCAGCTGCGGCGATTGCGGGCTTCGGTGCGGGCGGCGGCCTGCTTCTTGGTGGCCGGCGGGTCCGCTCGTCGCCGTCCCGCGGGCGCCGACTCGGCGGCGGCATCCTTTGGATTCTCGCGCCACAGCACCAGCAGATTGCCGATATGCTGCACTTCGGCGCAGCCCAGGGTGTTGCAGATTTCGGCGAACAGCGCGGCGCGGTCTTCGCGCTCGATGCCGTAAAGTCGCAGCTTGATGAGTTCATGGGCCTTCAGCGAGCGGTCGATTTCGGCCAGCACGGAGGCGGTAAGGCCCTTCTGGCTGATCGAGACGACAGGCTTCAGGTGGTGGGCGGCAGCGCGCAGGGCGCGGCGCTCGGTGGGGGAGATTTCAATCATGGCGGGATTGTAGCGTGAGCGGCAAGGTAGCAAGCAACAAGAAGAACAAGACCAACAAGGCCTGGGTGCATGAGCACATCAACGATTCCTACGTGCAGCGGGCCCGGGCAGGCGGCCTGCGCTCGCGGGCGGCGTTCAAGCTGAGCGAAATCGACGACAAGGACCGGCTGTTGCGCCCGGGGATGACCGTGGTCGATCTCGGCTCGGCGCCGGGAAGCTGGTCGCAGGTCGCGGTCAAGCGCGTGGCCCCGGGCGGGCGGGTGATCGCGCTCGACCTGCTGCCCATGGACGCCTTGCATGGCGTCCATTTCATCCAGGGGGATTTTCGCGAGGACGAGATACTGAAATCCCTGGTCGATGCGCTGGGCGGCCGCCGCGTCGACCTTGTTTTGTCGGACATGGCCCCCAATATGTCGGGTATCGCCGCGGTCGATCAGGCGCGGGTGATGCTGTTGGCGGAACTGACCCTCGAATTTTGCCGCGAACACCTGAAACCGGGCGGGGGACTGCTGGTCAAAGTGTTTCAGGGAGACGGCTTCATGGAGTTGCGCAAGGCAATGCAGGAAATGTTCGACAAGCTGCACTTGAGAAAGCCGGCCGCATCGCGCGACCGCAGCGCCGAGATCTACCTGCTGGCGCAGGGCAGGCGTGCGTGATCTCCGGGTTTCGCGGTTTGCAGGCCACGGCGAACGGCACTACAATGTTTTGATGTTTACCCCCGATAGCGGGAAAGAGAGGCTCTGCTTTGAATAACATGTTCAAAAATATGGCGATCTGGCTGGTGATCGGCATCGTCCTGATGACCGTCTTCAACCAGTTCAACACGCGCCAGGCCACTCTCGGTTCGCTGGAGTATTCGCAATTCCTCGAAGAGGTGAAACAGGGCCGCATCACCAAGGTGGTGATCCAGGGCCGCACCCTGGAAGCCACAACCACCGAGGGCAAGCGCATCACCACCTACGCGCCGCCCGACCTGTGGATGGTCTCCGACCTGCTCAAGAACAACGTCAAGGTGATCGCCAAGCCCGAGGAAGAGCAGTCCTTCCTCACCAGCATCTTCGTCTCCTGGTTCCCGATGCTGCTCCTGATCGGCGTCTGGATCTTCTTCATGCGCCAGATGCAGGGCGGCGGCAAGGGCGGTGCCTTCTCCTTCGGCAAGAGCCGGGCGCGCATGATGGACGAGTCCTCGAACACCATCACCTTCGCCGATGTCGCCGGTTGCGACGAGGCCAAGGAGGAAGTCACCGAGATGGTGGATTTCCTGCGCGATCCGACAAAGTTCCAGAAGCTGGGCGGGCGCATCCCGCGCGGCGTGCTGCTGGTCGGTTCGCCCGGTACCGGCAAGACGCTGCTGGCCAAGGCCATCGCCGGTGAAGCCAAGGTTCCCTTCTTCTCGATTTCGGGTTCCGACTTCGTCGAGATGTTCGTCGGCGTCGGCGCCGCGCGCGTGCGCGACATGTTCGACCAGGCCAAGAAGGCCGCGCCCTGCATCATTTTCATCGACGAACTCGACGCGGTGGGCCGCCAGCGCGGCGCCGGCCTCGGCGGCGGCAACGACGAACGCGAGCAGACCCTGAACCAGATGCTGGTCGAGATGGACGGCTTCGAAGGTTCCGCCGGCGTCATCGTCATCGCCGCCACCAACCGTCCCGACGTGCTCGATCCCGCCCTGCTGCGCCCGGGGCGCTTTGACCGCCAGGTGGTGGTGCCGCTGCCCGACATCCGCGGCCGCGAGCAGATCCTCAAGGTGCACATGCGCAAGGTTCCGGTGGCGCCGGACATCGACGCCTCGATCCTGGCCCGCGGCTGCCCCGGCTTCTCCGGCGCCGACCTGGCCAACCTGGTCAATGAAGCGGCGCTGTTCGCCGCGCGCGGCAACAAGCGCCTGGTGGACATGGAAGACTTCGAGCGCGCCAAGGACAAGATCATGATGGGCGCCGAGCGCCGTTCCATGGTCATGCCCGAGGAAGAGCGCCGCAACACCGCCTACCACGAGTCGGGCCACGCCGTGGTCGCCAAGCTGCTGCCGAAGACGGACCCGGTGCACAAGGTCACCATCATCCCGCGCGGCCGCGCCCTGGGCCTGACCATGCAGTTGCCGACCGAGGATCGCTACAGCCAGGACCGTACCCGCCTCTTGTCCACCATCACGGTGCTCTTCGGCGGGCGGATTGCCGAAGAATTGTTCATGCACCAGATGACCACCGGCGCCTCCAACGACTTCCAGCGCGCCACCGACCTCGCCCGGCGCATGGTCACGCAGTGGGGCATGTCGGACATCATGGGCCCGATGGTCTATGGCGAGGAGGAGGGCGAGATCTTCCTCGGTCGCTCCGTCACCACGCACAAGAACGTGTCCGAATCGACCATGCAGAAGGTCGACCTGGAAATCCGCCGCATCCTCGACGAGCAGTACGCCGTGGCGCGTCGCCTGCTCGAAGAGAACCGCGACAAGGTGGAGGCGATGACCGCCGCGCTGCTGGAGCTGGAAACCATCGATGCCGACCAGATCAACGACATCATGGCCGGCCTGCCCCCGCGTCCGCCCAAGCCCTCGAGTTCGACGCCGACCTCCCGCGGCGACAGCGCGCCCGGTCCCGAACCGACCGCTCCCCCACCCGCCTGAAGACCGCACCCAGGCAGCCGGGGCCAGGACTCGGCAGAAAAAAGCGGCGCTAAGGCGCCGCCGATTTTTTGAACCCTGATATCCGATCCGACATGAGCCAGAATTTTCACTGCGGCCGTTTCGTCCTGAATGCCGACCGCCCGCTGATCATGGGGATCGTCAATCTCGGGGAAGACTCCTTCTCCGGTGACGGCTTGCGCGGCGACGTGGCGGCGGCCGTGGCGCAGGCGCGACGCCTGATCGAAGAGGGCGCCCACATCCTCGACATCGGTGCCGAGTCCTCGCGGCCCGGCGCGCACGCGGTGCCGGCGGCGCAGGAAATCGAACGCCTGCTGCCGGTGATCGAGGGCCTGCGGGACAGTGGCGTGCCCCTGTCGATCGATACCGTCAAGCCCGAGGTGATGCGCGCGGCCTTGTCCGCCGGTGCGGACATGATCAACGACATCAATGCGTTGCGCGCGCCGGGCGCGCTCGCCGCCGTCGCCGCCAGCCGGGCCGGGGTCTGCCTGATGCACATGCAGGGCGAACCGGCGACCATGCAGCATGATCCGCACTACGACGACGTCGTCGTCGAAGTTGCCGAATTCCTCGGCGAGCGCGTCGCCGCCGCCGAGGCGGCGGGCATCCCGCTCAATCGCATCGCGGTGGATCCGGGGTTCGGTTTCGGCAAGAGCCTGGAGCACAATATCGAATTGCTGCGCCGGCTGGACGAACTGGTGGTACCGGGCTTGCCGCTGCTGGTGGGCATGTCGCGCAAGTCGATGCTGGGCCTTGTCACCGGGCGCCCGGCGCCGGAGCGCGTGCACGCCGGCATCGCCGCCCACGTGCTGGCAGTATTGCGCGGTGCGCGCATTCTGCGCGTGCATGATGTCGCGGCAACGCGCGACGCCCTGGCCGTGGTTCAGGCCGTGGAGGATTACTGATGGGACGCAAGTATTTCGGCACCGACGGGGTGCGCGGGCGTGTCGGCAAGGCGCCGATCACGCCGGATTTCGTCATGCGCCTGGGCTACGCCGCCGGCGCCACCCTCGTCGCGCGTGACGCGATGCCTGCCGGCGAACGACCGGCGGTGCTGATCGGCAAGGACACGCGGATTTCCGGCTACATGCTCGAAGCCTCGCTGGAGGCGGGTTTCGCCGCGGCCGGCGTGGACGTGATGCTGTGCGGGCCGATGCCGACCCCGGCCGTGGCCTACCTGACCCGCGCCCTGCGCCTGCAGGCCGGCGTGGTGATCTCGGCGTCGCACAATCCGTTTGACGACAATGGCATCAAGTTCTTCTCGGCCCAGGGCACCAAGCTTCCCGATGCCGTCGAACTCGACATCGAGGGCAGGCTGGAACAGCCCATGATCTGCATGGAATCGGCCCGGCTGGGCAAGGCGCGGCGGGTGGATGATGCCGCCGGGCGCTACATCGAGTTCTGCAAGAGCACCTTTCCCAACGACCTCGACCTGCGCGGCCTGAAGATCGTGGTGGACAGCGCCCACGGCGCGGCCTATCACGTCGCGCCGAACGTGTTCCATGAGCTCGGCGCCGAGATAGTCGGCGTTGGCGACACGCCGAACGGGCTCAACATCAACCACGAGGTCGGCGCCACTTCGCCCGAGGCGCTGCGTCGCAAGGTGCTCGAGACGGGCGCCGACTGCGGCATCGCGCTCGACGGCGACGGCGACCGGCTGGTGATGTCCGATGCCGCAGGCAACCTGTATGTCGGCGACCAGTTGCTGTACGTGATCGCCCGGCACCGCACGCGCAGCCAGAAGCTCGCCGGCGTCGCCGGCACCCTGATGAGCAACCTTGGCTTCGAGCATGCGCTGGGCCGCCTCGGCATTGCGCTCGGGCGGGCCAAGGTCGGCGATCGCTACGTGCTGGAAATGATGCAGGACAGGTCCTGGATCCTGGGCGGCGAAAACTCCGGCCACATCATCTGCCTCGATCGCCATTCCACGGGTGACGGCATCATCGCCGCGCTGCAGGTGCTCGCCGCGCTGCGCGCCGGCGGCGAGACCCTGACGCAGGCCTGCGCCGATCTGCAGCTGTATCCGCAGAAGCTGATCAACGTGCGCATGCCGGTCGGATTCGACTGGGCCGCCGACGACGGCATCAAGGCGGCGACCAAGGCGGCGGAGGTCACCCTCGACGGCGCCGGTCGGGTGTTGCTGCGCCCGTCCGGCACCGAGCCCGTGCTGCGCGTGATGGTCGAAGGTGAAGACGGCGGGCAGGTGACGTTGCAGGCGGAGGCCATCGCTGGGGCGGTACGGGCTGCATTCGAAGCCTGAGCAGAAGCCTGTGTTTTCCCGATCTGCCGTAGCTGCCTGACAGTCTCCTGAACTTTGGTTGGCTGGCGGTCGAATGACTCAGCCGATCACCGAGCGGCAAAGATCGTGGATCGCCCGGGCGGTGACGAAGTCGCGGTCGGCATAGGGGTTGTATTCCACGATTTCCAGCGCGCGCAGGCGGGGATCGCCGTGCAGCGGCCGCAGGGCCGCCGCCAGTTCGTCGCGACGCAGGCCGCCGGCGACGGGACTGCCGACGCCGGGCTCTTCCTCCGGGTCGAGCGCGTCGAGGTCGAGGCTGATGCCGCAGGCGGCGGTTTCGCGCGTTACCAGCTCCCAGGCTTCCGCAAACACTGCAGCCAGGCCGCGCCGATGGATCTCGTCCATGAAATAGATGCGCACGCCGAGATTTTTCAGCAGCGCCGCCTCGCCCCATTCGAAGCTGCGCACGCCGATGAGACAGGCGTTCGCCGGCAGCAGTTTGGGTTCCGGGCCGCCGATGCGCGTCAGGCGAGGGTCGCCATGGCCGAGCAGGCAGGCGAGCGGCATGCCGTGAAGCGCGCGCGAGGGCGAGGTGCCGAAGGTATGGCTGTCCATGTGCGCGTCGATCCAGAGCAGGCCGAGCCGCTCCCGTGGGTCCAGCACGCTGTGTGCGCCCGACCAGGTGCCGACGGCACAGGAGTGATCGCCGCCGATCACCAAAGGGAAACGCGCGCGTAGCAGGCTCGAAGCAACGCGGTCGGCCACCGCCTGGGCAATACTCCCTACCTGCTGAATCGGATCCTCGTTCGACTGCGCCGCCACGCGGACGATGTCGCGCCAGACGCAGGTGCCATGGGGCTCGTCGAGATCGCGCAGGAAGCCGAGGGTGCGCAGCACCTCCGGTCCGTCCTGGCAGCCGGGGTCAGTAGCGCCCTGGCCGCAGGCGACGCCGATCACCTCAGTATGCCGCGGCCTCATGCCGGCGCGCTTTATTTGTACACTCATGCCACGCAAGGCTTCCTCGATGATGGCGACAGCCCGGCGCAGCCGACACGGAAGTTGTCGCCTGCGGTCGGCCGGCTATCGCAACTTCCGCTGAACCTGCGCAAAAGGTCGGGTCGGCACCGTGTGCCGGGCGGAATCAGGGGCAGTGCACCGCGCGCAGCACGGTCTGCGTTTCGTCCTGGCGAACGCGGTTGGTGAACCACCAGATGCCGCCCTTTTTTATCGTCCAGTCGGCTTCGGAACCCGCCAGCAGCAGCGATGCCAGTCTTCCCAGCACCGGCTGGTGGCTGACGACGATCACAGCGCCCGCGTGATCCGGCCAGCCGACGGCACCCAGCAGGTCGGCGGTGCTGGCGCCGACGCCGAGCTGGGTCTTGGTCTTCACCGGCAGACCCAGCGCCTGGGCTGTCTGTTGCGCGCGCCGGGCGGGGCTTGACAGCACGGTGACATCACGCAGGGGTTGTTCGCGCAGCCATTCGGCGACTTTCTCGGCCTGACGCTTGCCGCGCGAGGTGAGTTCCCTTTCGGCGTCGGGCACCGGCCCTTCCTGATCCTTGGCTTCGGCATGGCGCCAAAGTATCAAATCCACGTCGTCCTCCTGTTTTGTCGAGGCAGGAAATCTACTCCGCGCTTGTGACGGGACGATGACGATGGCGGGTGCCCGCCGGGGGCCGACGGGCGATGAGGGCTCGATCGCGGCAGCTGCCGCGTTACGATGGCGGAACTGTCATCTCTCCGTAACATTTGTTCGTCGCGGGCTCGCTAGAATCGGCCGTCGTCCGCACTCCGTGGTCACATCCCTTCCGAGGTAGCAATGAAAGTCGAATCGACCAGCCTGGCAGAACATCTCATCAAGATCAGCCTCGACGGGCGCCTGGACATAGACGGCGCGCGTTCCGTGGAGGATCGCTTCGCATTCCTGACGACGACCAGTGCCGCCAATGTCATCGTCGATCTGTCGGCGGTCAGCTTTCTTGCCTCGATTGGCATACGCATGCTGATGACCTCGGCGCGCGGGCAGCACGGACGTGGTGGCAAGCTCGTCCTGGCCGCGGCACAGCCGCTGGTCAAAAAAGTACTTGTGACCGCCGGGATCGATCAATTGATACCGATGTTCGATGACGTCGATTCCGCGCGGGCATCGTTTGTCGGAGCCTGATCCGGCAGCGGTCCAGCGGCACCATCTGGTTCTCGAGAGCGGCAAGGCCGCTCCGGGCGAGGCCAGCGTCTGGGTGCGGACGCTGGCGCAGGAACATTGTTTGTCCTCCGACTGGACTGACGGCCTCGACCTGTGCGCCGTCGAACTCGTGGCCAACATCGTCGATTACGCCTACCACGGAGCGAATGGCGAAATCCGGCTTGAGCTGGATATCGCCGACGGAGCCGTAAATCTTCTGCTGGAGGACACTGGACCCGCATTCGATCCGATTTCCCGGGCCGTTCCCAGCGCGCCCGTATCGCTCGACGACGCGCGGATTGGCGGCTACGGGATTCACCTGGTCAGGGAGTTTGCCGATGATTGCCGCTATGAACGCGATGGCGAAACCAACCGGATCTGCGTGATCTTCGGCAGGGCCTTGCCGCGTTCCCGTGACATCGATCGCCGCCAGCACGCGGTGGATGGCTTTCCGCTGGTTCGCGCTGGCAACGTGGTGGTCGAGACGGATCAACGGTCCGGAATCGATCGTCGCGCGCTCGGCTTCATCTCGCGCACCGACCTCTTCCGCGATGTCCCGTATGACCAGCTTGAGTTGATCGTCGCCGGCTGCCGCGTCGTCGGCTACGCCCCCGGCGAGCTGGTGCTGGCCGCCGGGCAGCAGAGCAATCAAGTCTGGGTCGTGATCGAGGGCGGTCTGCGGGTGCATTTCGACGGACCGGATTCAGAAGACTTTCTCGAGATCGCCTGCGGCGAATGCGCCGGGGAGATTTCGGTGGCGGACGGCAAATTGTCATCGGCCTGGGTGGTCGCGGCAACGCATAGCCGCCTGCTGGAGATCGATGCCGGCACCTTTCTCGAGCGCTTGCTGACGATTCCCCGGGTCGGGCGCAACCTGATCGCGATACTTGCCGAGCGCATGCGCCGCAGCAACCGGCGCATCAGCGAACGCGTGCAAATGGAAATGGAACTCAAGGCATTGCAGCGGGAACTCGATTTTGCCCGCCGCATCCAGTCGAGCATGCTGCCGGCCAACCCTTTGTTCGCGGAGGAGCCCCGGCTCGACTGCTTCGGTTTCATGCGTGCGGCACGACAGGTCGGCGGCGATTTCTATGATGCTCTGCGTTTGGGGCCCGATCGCTACCTGGTCGCCATCGGTGACGTATGCAACAAGGGCATGCCGGCCGCCCTGTTCATGGCGCAGACCCTCGCCCTGCTGAGAAGCCTGTCCTTGCGCGGGCGCGATGATGCTTCGGCCTACATGGCCGAGCTTACCGCGGAAGGCAATGATCAGCTGTGCCGGATGAACAGCGAGCAGTTGTTCGTCTCGCTGTTCATCGCGGTCGTCGATCTGGAAGCCGGCGAACTGCGCTATGTCAATGCCGGTCACAACCCGCCAATCCTGGCACTGCCCGGCGCGGCAACGAGCTTCGTCGAAGTACCGCGCAACCCCGTTGCCGGCATGGTGCCGGGCCTCGTCTATCGCTCCGGCCAGGTTGCCTTTCCACCCGACAGCCTGATGCTGCTCTATACGGACGGTGTGACCGAAGCGGAATCCCGCGATGGAAGCCAGTTCGGCGAGGAGGCGCTGGTGGCCCTGGTGGGCAATCGCGCAGGATCGGCGGCCGACCTGATAGCGGATGTCGTACAGGGTGTCGACCGCTTCGCTGCCGGCTACCACCAGGCGGATGACATCACCTTGCTCGCGATCGGGCACCGCGGCGTGGCCTAGGCTCGGACGCATGGATAACGCGCTTCCCGGGGCCGACGAGCGATTCGAGAAGCAGCTTGGCGACGTGCTGCGCCTGCTGGCGCGCCAGCGCCGTGTCTCCGGCCTGGTGCACCATCAGCGGATGGCGCGGCACGACCTCGTCGAAGGCCTGGTGCAGCGGCAGCACCTGGTCGAACTGCAGAACGTGTTGCGCCGCCTTTCCGTGGCGGAGACGGGTCGCCTGATCCAAGCGCTTGCCGGCGAGGACCGCATCATGGCCTGGCGGCAGGTCGATGAGCGATCCTGCGACCTCGTGCTGGAACTGCTGCCTGACAGCCTGCGCGAGGAGCTTTTGAGCGCGCGGCCGCCGCCGTCGGTGCGCAACATGCTCAATGCCTTCGAGCTGAAGGAAGGCCGCCTGGTCCAGGTTCCGGTCGATACGCGGGCAGACTTCGACCGGCTGCAACCGATCTGGGTCGATCTGGTCGCGCCGACCGCGGGCTTGCGTTCCTGGGTCGGCGCACATTTCGGCGTCAGCCTGCCCGATCCCGACAACCTGACCGACATCGAGACCAGCGCGCGGTTCTTCATCGACGACAACGGCGACGCACACCTGCACTCGGATTTCCTCCTCGATGCCGACGATTCCTCGCGCAACGTCGCCGTCGCATTCATCATGCATCGCGGCATCCTGTTCTCGATCCGCAAGGAGGAACTCCCGGTCTTCCGCCTGCAATGCCTGCGCGCCCGTACCCAGGTCGGCTATGTCGCCGAGGGCGCGGAGGTGCTGCTGGGGCTGTACGCCGCGGATGTCGAATACTCGGCGGATTCCCTGGAGAACGTCTATTCCGATTTCGAAGCCCTGGGCCGCCAGGTACTCGATCCGCGGGTAGGCGACGACGAGGCCGCACGAATTCTCTCGGATATCGCCCACGGCGAAGACCTCAACGGCCGCATCCGCCGCAACGTGCTCGATACGCGCCGGGCGCTTTCCTTCCTGCTGCGCGGCAGGCTGCTTTCATCGGCCCAGCAGGAGGACGCCAGGCAGATCCTGCGCGACATCGAATCGCTGGACGTCCATACCTCCTTCCTGTTCGGCAAGATCAACTTCCTGATGGATTCGACCATCGGCTTCATCAACATCAACCAGAACAAGCGGGTTTCCAAGCTGACGGCGATCGGCGTGGTGTTCACACCGATCAACATCGTCGCCGGAATCGGCGGCATGTCGGAGTTTTCGATGATGACCCGGGGCATCCCCTGGCCATGGGCCTACGGCGGCTTCGTCCTGGGCATCCTGAGCCTCGGGGCCCTGGTCTACGCTGGCTTGCGCCTGATGGAGCAGCGCCAGGCAAGAAAGCTCTATGAGGCGCGCATCGGGTCGCGGCGGCGCAGCTAGGCGGAAGCGGCGGCAACCGAGGCCGGCGCCGCGGACCCGCGGGTCAGTTCAGGTAGGGAGTCGGCGCTGGCGGTACGGCGACCGCAGCGTCCATTGTCCCGGGAACCGGCCTTCGCGGCTGGGTGTTCCGGCGTTCGACGAATAGCGTACTGCCCGGTGTGCGTTTCGCCGCCTTCTTCGCTTCGACCAGGGCAGCCGACACGTCATGATGGCTGAGTTCGCTGCCGGGCGCGACGCGGACGCAGCCTATGGAAAGTGCGGGAAGTCTGTGGAACACGGCGTTACCGCGGCGATCCTCGCCGTGATAGCCCCCGGCAAGCAGGTGTGCCGCGGTGAGATGCTGGCCGAGGCCGGCATCGAAAAGGCGGATGACCTGCCTGAGTCGCGCTTCCCAATCGACGCTTTGCATCAGGACGATGAAGTCATCGCCACCGATATGGCCGACAAAGTCGTCTAGGTCGGCCGCGGCTTCGGCGAGCAGCCGCCCGATCTGCTGGATCATCTGGTCGCCGGGAAGGTAGCCGTAGATGTCGTTGTAGGCCTTGAAGTTGTCAAGGTCGCAATAGGCTGCGACAAATCCGCGATTGGAACCCAGCAGCTCCTCGAGGTGCTCGTTGATCGGTACGTTCCCCGGCAACTGGGTCAAGGGGTTGGCGTACCGCGCGGCGCGAATCTGCAGATCGGTGATGATCGCCATCAGCTCGCGCAGGTAGCCGACGCCGCAATAGCGGCCCTTGCGGGTAATCACGAAGCTGTCGCCGATCTGGGTGCCGCGCAGGCTGCCGATGATTCGCGCCACTTCCTGGACGCTCTGCGCATCTTCGAACATCTGCGGTGGGTCCATCACCATGGTGCAGGGCCGTCGGCCGTAGAGCTCGCGACGGAAGGGGCGGGCAAAGCGATCGATCAGGGAGTTGCGGGTAATGATGCCCAGCGGCCGGTCGTCGGCGACTACCGGCACGATGCCCAGCGTCGGATTGGCCTCGAACATCCGATAGACCGTGTCGTTGTCGGTTTCCGGGCCTACTGCCTCCAGCTCATGGGCGAGCTGGGCAATCGCCGGCGAGTGGGCGCGCCGATGGGGTGGCGGCAAAACGAGGATTCCCTGGTCGGCCGCGATTGCCGGCACGCAGCCGTTCGCCACGGCGATATCGCGATGCGGCCGGGCAATCCCGAAGCCCTGGAAGAAGTTGATCCCAAGGCGGCGCAGCACGGAAAGCTGCGCCGGGGTTTCCACGCCTTCGGCGATCAGCGCGCTGCCGCAGACGTCGGCGATCTCATGCATGGCGCGAACGAAATGCAGCTTGAGTGCATCGGAATCGATGTCATGTATGAAGTGGCGATCGATCTTGACGAACTCGGGCCGCACGTCGGACCACATGCGAAGGTTGGAGAAGCCCTCGCCCATGTCGTCCATGGCGATCTGGATACCCATGCGACGCACCTCCTGCAACAGATCCTGCAGATCGCTGTAGTCGGTGACGGACTCGTTCTCCGTGATCTCGATCACGATGCGCGAGGGAGACACGCCTAGGCGCAGGAGGTCGCGGCGGACTTCGCTGAAGCGCTGGCGGCTGGCATGCAGGCAACCGATGCTCATGTTGAGGAACAGGCGGACTGAAGGTCTTTGCGCGGCAAACTGGGTGATCGCCGTCTCCACCGCAAGCCATTCCAGTTCCTGGGTCAGCTGCGCGGTGGCGGCGGCGGCAAAGAGTTCGGCCGGCAGATGCAGTGCGGACGATTCCGGGCCCCGGATCAGGGCCTCGCAGGCGAAATGGCGGCCTTGGGCGAGGTCGAAAATGGGTTGAAAGACCGCATGCAATCCGCGGTCCGCGATCAGGCGCTGCAATGACGGAGCGCCACCCTCGGTGGTTTCGGGGCGGTCGCGGAGCAGGGCGGAGGCGTCCATCGACCCTATGCGGGCGCCCCGACCACGCCGCCGCCAACGCGGCGTATGGCCACGGTCGCGGAGCGCGGACGCCCTCCGCCGAGTTCGGGGAACTGGTTTCCCGGCCAGGCGCTGATCGCCGTCGGTTGCCCGGGATCGGCCCGTTCGGATGCGGACTCCCCGGGGTGCTGGATATTGATGAACAGGGTTTGCCCGTCAGGGGTTGCGGTGATTCCCGTGACCTCGCAGCCGCGCGGACCGGTGAGGAAGCGCCGCGTCAGGCCGCTTACCGGGTCGGCGACCAGCATCTGGTTATTGCCGAACCCGGCGTGATTGCGGTCGCCCAGCGCCGAGGTCGATACATCGGTCTGGATCCAGAGGCGGCCGCCACGATCGAACCAGAGTCCGTCCGGGCTGGCGAACAGGTCGCCCCTGATGTTGCCCTTGAGGTTGTCCGCCGCCAGGGCCGGATCGCCGCATTCGATGAAGACATCCCAGGAGAGGGTGGTGGCCGCGGCGTCACCGCCGCTCTCGCGCCAGCGCAGGATGTGCCCGAACAGGTTCGAGGCGCGGGGATTGGCGGCATTGAGTCCCGGAACCTCGCTGCTGCCTCGCTTGGCGTTGTTGGTCAGGGCGCAGTACACCTCTCCGGTCTGCGGATGGACAGCAATCCATTCCGGCCTGTCCATGCGGGTTGCCTTGAGGACGTCCGCCGCCTGTCGCGCCTTGATCAGCACGTCGGCCTGGTCGGCGAAGCCGTTGGCCGCATTCAAGCCGGACTGGCCGTATGTCAGTGCCAGCCAGCGTCCGCGGCCGTCTTCGTCGAAGCGGGCGACATGAAGCGTGCCTTCGTCGAGGAGGTCGGCCGTGCCCTGACCCTTGACATAGGGGCGCGAGGAAACGAACTTGTAGATGTACTCGAAGCGCTCGTCGTCGCCCATGTAGACGACGACGCGGCCATCGCGCGCCAGAGTGACGAAGGCGCCTTCATGCTTGAAGCGTCCCAGCGCGGTGCGCTTGACCGGCATCTTCCCCGGTTGCATGGGATCGATCTCAACCACCCAGCCGAAGCGGTTGGCTTCATTGGGGTGCTGCTCGGCATCAAAGCGCGTGTCGTGTTCGTGCCAGCGGTAGCCGGCTGTCCTGGCGGAGATCCCGTAGCGCTTCTGTTCCGCACTGGCGTCCTTCGGAGCCCTGAAATAGCCGTTGAAATTCTCCTCGCAGGTGAGGTAGGTGCCCCATG
>JALHNN010000003.1 GCA_022843505.1 Sulfuritalea sp. | reverse complement strand
TGCCCACCTGCTTGTTGTACTCGCCGGTCGGCCCCTTGATGCGCTTGCCGATCTCGATCAGCACGTCACCGTAATACTTGGTGTCATGCACCGGCTTCACCGCCGGGGTGCGGATCTGCGTCATCGGATAGCCCTGGAAGGGGTAGGTCGGGGCGTCCTGCAGGCGCTCGAGATAAGTGTGGTCGGGCAGGATCAGGTCGGCCATCCACGCCGTCTCGCCAAGGAAGGGCGAGGTGTCGATGACGTACATGGTCTTCAGCGCCTCTTCCCAGGACTTGGTGTCCGGGCAGGACATCACCGGATTGGTCAGGTAGAACATCGCCGTGTCGAGGCTGTAAGGCTTCTTGGCGTTGTGGTTCTGCCCGGCTTCCTGGATCATGGTGCCGGCCATCGCGTAACCATCCTCGTTCCCGGCCAAGTCGATGCGCGGCTTCTTGCGGTCGGGCGACTTGGCATAGTCGTCCATGAAGTCGTCGGCACTCACCGGCATCTTGCCGTAGGAGGGACCCTGCTGGTAGCCGAGACCGCCTTCGGCGAACAGCGAACCGACCAGTGCGTTGAGCGAGTGGATCGCCATGCCGTTGAGGATGCCATTGCTGTGGGTGTGTGCGCCGCGCTCCATCAGAGCGATGGCGGGCTTGGTGGTAGCAAACTCGCGTGCGGTCTTGACGATCAGGTCGGCGGAAATCGTGGTGACGCCCTCGGCCCATTTCGGCGTGCGATCCTTGAGTTCGGTGTTCCACCACTGGATCAGGCCCTTGGTCCATTTCTCGACGAAGAGCTTCTCGTCGATCACGGCCCCGGTCTTGAACTGGTTGACGCCGTCCTTGAAGTTGCCGACGAAGTTCCTGTCCCACAGACCCTCGGTCATGATCACGTGAGCGATGGCCAGCGCCAGCGCGCCGTCGGTGCCCGGCTTGATGATCAGCGCGCGGTCGGCCGCGGCGAGGGTCTGGTTCATGTGGATGTCGACCGCCGTGACGCGGGTCTTCGGCGTCTTTTCGCCGCGGATGTAGCCCCAGACCTGCAGGTTGTTGTTGTAGGGGCGGAAGGACTCGAGGAAGTTGGCGCCAAACATCAACAGGTAGTTGGCGTTACGGTAATCGTAGGAGTTGTATGAGTTGTTGCCGTCGGTGGCACCCTTGGCATGCTGCGAACCGGTAGCGCAGATGGAGGCGTGGCCGATGGCGACGTTGGGCGAACCGTAGAGCTTGCCGAAGGTGCCCTGCAGGCCGGCGCAGGAGGCGCCCCAGCCGCGGCCGTAGAACAGCGCGAAGCGGTGCGACTCGCCCTTGTCGCGGAGAGTATTCAGCCTGCCGGCGACCGTGTTCAGCGCCTCGTCCCAGGAAATGGGCACGAACTTGGGATCCTGGTCACGCCCCTTCTGCGGGTTGGTGCGCTTCATCGGGCCCTTGAAGCGATCCGGGTCGTAGAGAATGTAGGTGCCGAGGTGACCCTTGGGACAGAGATGGCCGTTGGCGATCGGATGGTCGTTGCTGCCGTAGATCGCATGCACCTTGCCGTTGGTGGTTTACCACGGTCGCGCCACCGCCTGCCTGGGCGTGTGCCTTGGACAGGGTGCTGAAGCCGTCAAGCTGACTGCCGCCCAGACCCACCGCCCCCGCTGCACCTGCCGTTCCGGTGGCCTGCAGAAAGCGGCGCCGGGATACCTTCGATTTCAGGATATTCATCCCACATCCTCCACGTTGTTGTCGAATGCTCCGGCCGGGCCGAAGCTGGAAAGCTGACCTGTCAATGCAACGGCCGTGCCACCCGTCTTCAGCGGCCCGATCCGAAGAGTGTCTGGAAGGCCGATCTCGCCAGCCGCTGCCGCTTGCGGCATTGAGGACAAAGGCTTTCTTCGTCCCGGCCGGCGAAGTCGCGTCCGCACTCGGCACAGCCGCGCTCGGCAAAGGCCGCAAGCCGGGTGGGGCGATCCGGTAACGATGCCCCAGGCACGGCGTAACCATTTGGTAATAGCTGCAGCGCAGCAGTCGGACAGGCGGATTGGCATTCGCCGCAGCCGATGCAAAGGGTGGTGTCGAACATCAGTTCGCTGCGTTGGCCCTGCTCGTACACGGCCAGCGCACCGGTCGGGCAGATGCTGGCGCAGATCTGGTGATTGGCGCAGCTGTCGTTCACCTCGATGCGATGGAACAGCCCGGACGGCGGCGACAGCCACGCGCCATGGGTTATCCGTTGCAGCGCCCCGAGCATCCGGTCACGTTCGCGCGAGCGTATCGGCTCGCGCTCGAAGCCGCGGCGGCGGCGCACCTCGGACCCGGGCAGCGGACGGATCTGGTCGACGGCAACCGTCGCCTTGGCGGTCAGCGCACTGAAGAAGCCGCGCCGGCTGATTTTGGCTTCGCCGACCGCCGCCGGTATTGCCGCCGGCCTCAGGTCGGACGGCAAATGCAGACCGCGCAGGCGCGGCAGCCGTTCGGGCGCGGCCCCTGCGGCCTCCAGCAGGTCGCTGGCGTGTTCCAGGGCCGTGCGCGCCGGATGTCCGTCGGCCCCGCCGGCGCTGCAACCCGCACACCAGCCGCGATCGAGCAGTTCGACGGGCCGGCTTCCGGCAACGGCGACGATTTCAAGGATGCGGCCGGTGCTGAGGCCGCCCAGGCAGGGCACCCGCATGCCATGGTCAGGCGTGAGCTTGGCCGGCACCTTCCAGCAATCTACCGCGAGCGGAGTGCCGGTCTCCCGGGCGGGCTCAGGCACCGTGAAACCCGGCAGGCCCAGCGCACCCATCGGACAGGCCGCGGCGCAGCGGCCGCAGGCGATGCAGGATTCGTCGAGGCGCAGGCCGTCGTCGCCGACATGGATGGCCTGCGGCGGGCAGACGTCTTCGCAGGCACGGCAGGTCGCGTAGCGTGGCGCGCGCAGCCTCAGGCAGGCGTCATCGACGATGCCGAGCGGATGCTGCGGGCGCAGCGGCCGGTATTTGAGTGGCGATGAGGTGTCGGACACGGCCTTGCGCTTCACTCCGAAAAAATCCCGCCCCCGGCGGGGTGCGGGGGCGGGCAAGCTGTCCCCTCGCTCGCGCGAGGACTGCTGCAATGCACGATCTGGAGGAGCGGACCGCGCTCCGCGTGCCTGATGCAACAAGCGGGCCACAGCGCTGCCACCGCCGCGATGCCCCGCTGGGCGTGGATCGGCCAGCGACGGCGACGAATTGGCCAGCCAGCAATCGTTACCGATCCGTAACGTTCCCTGCGGGGCTTGTTCGCCGACCCCGCGCGACCGACAATGTGCGTTCCCCATAACCGGCATAGCCCATGCACCGTCGTCGCTTCCTCCAGTCGAGCTGCGCCACTGCCGGTCTTTTCCTTGCAGGCAAGGCAACGGCCGCGCCAACGCCCGGACAGCGCGAGATCAGCATCGGCCTGACCCCCGTCTTCCTCGACCACCAGCTGGAATTCCTCAAGCAGCTCAGGGGCTATTTTTCCGAACGCCTTTCGATGCCGGTGCGCTTCGTGCAGCGCGGCAGCTATCGCGAGATCGTCGACCTGGTCCGCAGCAGCAAGCTGGACTTCGCCTGGGTCTGCGGCTACCCCTACGTCCGTTACCGGCGCGAGATGCGCCTGCTCGCCGTGCCCCTTTATTTCGGCAACCCGCTTTACCAGTCCTACCTGATCACGGCGCGCAGCGACAGCACAACCTCGTCGCTGCTCGACCTGCGCGGGAAGATATTCGCCTACTCCGACCCCGATTCCAACTCGGGCTACCTGGTGCCGCAATACCAGCTGCTGCGCGCCGGGGAAAACCCGTCGACCTTTTTTTCGCGCAGCTTCTTTACCTGGGGTCACCGCAAGATCATCGAGGCGGTCGGCGTCGGCCTGGCCCAGGGCGGCGCGGTCGACGGCTATGTCTGGGATACCCTGGAGTGGGTGCACCCCGACCTCACGGCAACGACCCGGGTCGTCAGCCGATCTCCCGAGCTCGGTTTCCCGCCTTTCGTCGCCCGCAGCAATATTGACGAAGAAACCTTCCGGCGCGTCCAGCAGGTGCTGCTCGCCATGACGCAGGATGCTCAGGGAGCCCGCTTGCTCAAGTCGCTCAACCTCGACGGTTTCGTCCCCGGCAGTGATGCGCTGTTCGACGGCATCGCGACGATGGCGCGCACGGTGGAGCGCTTCCGCAAATGAAGCTGATCCGCTTCGCCGACATCAGCCTGCGCTACAAGATTCCACTGCGCGTCAGCGCCCTGGTGATGATCACGGCGATCGCCGTCACCATGGTCATGGTATTGCGCGAATACGACGAATCGCGGCGTGACCTGGTCGCCCATGCCGCCGGCCTGGGGCGTGTGCTGGCCGACACGCTGACGGCCCCCATGATCCACGACGACCTGTGGCGCGCCTTCGAGGTCATCCGCTCGCCGCAACGGCAGGGCAACAGCAGTTTCGAAACCCTCGCCGCCGAGACCGTGGTGGTGCTCGACCAGAACCTCCTGGTCTTCGTTTCCACGCAGCCGCAGCGCTTCCCGTTGGGCATCAATCCGGCGCAGCTCGGCGGCGATTTCGCCGGCATCCTGGCGCGGCTGGAAAGCGAAGACAGTCCGCAGCAGCACCTGCTGGAACCCGCCGGCTCGGGCAGCATCTACATGGTCACGCCCATCATCGCCGACGGCGTGCTGCTGGGGCGGCTGGTGCTGGGCTACTCGCGTCAGGTGTTCATACCGCGCCTGGGCAACCTCGCGGCGCGCGCCGGGCTGGTGACGTTGATCGCGCTCTCGTTGGTGCTGCCGCTGTCGGCGTGGTGGGGGCGCCGGCTCGCCGATCCGCTGGTGACCCTGGCCTCGGCGATGGACCAGGTCGCTGTCGAACTGCCCGACCCGGACCAGCTCGCCCCCTTGTCCACCGGGGATGAGATCGGTCACCTCGCCACCGCCTTTCGCGGCATGCTGGCCGACCTGCACGAGAAGAAGCAGATCGAGCAGCAGATGCTGGTCAGCGAGCGGCTGGCCGCCGTGGGCCGCATTTCGGCCGGCATCGCCCACGAGATCAACAACCCGCTCGGCGGCATGCTCAACGCATTGAGCACCTTCCGTCGCCACGGTGCGCTGGATCCGCAGACGGAGAAGACGGCCTCGCTGCTGGAACGCGGCCTGACCCAGATCCGCGATACCGTCGCCGCGCTGCTGGTCGAAGCCAAGGTCGAGAGCCACCCGCTGACGCCGGAGGACATCGAGGATACCCATATCCTGGTTGGCATCGCGGCGAAAAAGAAGAACGCGCGACTGATCTGGGACAACCGCGTCGATGCGACCCTGCCGCTCAATTCGACGCTGGTGCGGCAGATACTGCTCAACCTGCTGCAAAACGCGGTGCAGGCGATCGAGCCGGGCGGTATTGTCAATTTCCATACCTACGTCGATGCCGGGCACCTGGTGATCGTGGTCGAGAACGACGGCGCCCATATCCCCGAGGAGCGGCTGCCCTTCCTGTTCGAGCCCTTCGCCACCGACCGGCGCGAAGGTCACGGCCTCGGCCTGTGGGTCACCTACCAGATCGTGCATAGGCTTGACGGCGGCCTCGACGTCGATTCGCGCCCCGGGTTGACCCGCTTCACCATCGACCTGCCGCTGCCGGAGACCGCATGAATACCCTGCCTCTGTGCCTGATCGAGGACGACGAGATCATGGGCGAGTCACTGCTGGATCGCTTCCAGCTCGAGGGTATCGAGGTCGAGTGGCGGCGCACCTGCACGGAGGGCGCCAAGGCTCTGGCGACGACGCGCTTCGGCGCCGTGGTCAGCGACATCAACCTGCCGGACGGCGACGGCGGGCGACTCTTTCTCGAACTCAAGGCACGCGATCCGGCCGCGCCACCCTTCATCTTCATCACCGGCTACGGCACCATCGAGCGTGCCGTCGGCCTGCTCAAGGCCGGCGCTGCCGACTACGTGACCAAGCCCTTCGATCTCGACCGCCTGGTCGAAAAAGTGCGCGAGGTGATCCGTCCCGCCGTGGTCGAGCACGATCCCGCACCCGCCGGCCGGCTCGGCATCTCGCCCGTCATGCAGCGCATCGAGCAGAGCCTGCCGAGGATGGCGCGCCACGCCAGCGCGGTGCTGATCACCGGCGAATCCGGCGCCGGCAAGGAACACGTGGCGCAGCTGTTCCATGAATTTGCCCGGGACGAGGATGTCTGCCCCTTCGTCGCCGTGAACTGCGCTTCCCTGCCGGAAAGCCTGATGGAAGCCGAACTCTTCGGCTACGAAAAAGGCGCCTTCACGGGCGCTTCGCGCATGAAGAAGGGACTCCTGGAGCAGGCCAGCTGCGGCACGCTGTTCCTCGACGAGATCGGCGAAATGCCACTGCCGATGCAATCCAAGCTGCTGCGCGCGATCCAGGACCGGCGCATCACGCGCATCGGCAGCGAGATCTCGATCCCGGTCGGCTTCCGCCTGGTCTGCGCCACGCATCGAGACCTGAAGAGCATGGTGGCCCAGGGTACCTTCCGCGAAGACCTGTTCTACCGCATCAACGTCATCCATGTCCGCGTGCCGCCGCTGCGCGAGCGGCCCGAGGACATCCTGCATTTCCTGCGCCGCTTCCTCGACGATTTTCAGTGCGAGCACGGCGGCGAGCGCCGCGTCGTCGATACCCGCGCGGAACAGGTTCTGCTCGACTACCCCTGGCCGGGCAACCTGCGCGAACTGAAGAACTGCGTCGAGCGTGCCTGCATCCTGGCGCAAGGACGGGTGCTCGATGCCGAGGCCTTCTTCGAGGAAGGCGTTACCCTGCTGCCCTCGGGGGTGGCGGCGCCGACCCTGGCGGAGCACATGGCCCGGGTCGAGCGCGAATACCTTTCCCGGGCTTTGGCTCGCTGCGGCAACCACATGGGCAATACGGCGCTGGAACTCGGCATCAGCCGCAAGAACCTATGGGAGAAGATGCGCAAGCTAGGCATGCGCGGCGAGGGTGGCGAGGACGGCTGAGGGTTGCGGCGGATCCTGTGGCGGCAATCGATCGGCCGCCTCTTGTATGCTTCGCATCTCGCCCATTCTTCCCAGCCAGTCATGCCACTGCCCGACACTGTCCGCGCCACCGCGCTCGACCTGATTTCCTACATCGACGCCAGCCCCAGCCCCTGGCATGCCGCGGCGAATGCCGAAAGGCGACTGCAGGCGGCCGGATTCACTCGACTGGAGGAGGCTGCGCGCTGGTCGCTGCAGTCCGGGGCGCGGCACTACGTGCTGCGCGGCGGCGCCTCGCTGATCGCCTTCGTGGTTGGCAGCCGGCCGATTGCCGAGGCGGGATTCCGCATCATCGGCGCCCATACCGATTCCCCCGGCCTGCGCCTCAAGCCGCGCCCGGCGTCGGAGAACGAAGGCCTGCTCCGGCTCGGCGTCGAAGTCTATGGCGGGCCGATCCTGGCGACCTTCGCCGACCGCGACCTGGGTCTGGCCGGCCGCGTCATCCTGCGCACGGCGGATGGAACCGAGGCGCGCCTGCTTGACGCAAGACGGCCGCTGCTGCGCCTGCCCAACCTGGCGATACACATGAACCGCGAGGTCAACGAGCAGGGCCTGAAATTTGACAAGCAGACCGAACTGCCGCTGCTGCTGGGTCTGTCGGGCGAAGGCGGGAATCCCGACGCGCGCCTGCGCACGCTGCTGGCCGATGCCGCCGGGTGCGCGGCGGCGGAGCTGCTGAGCTGGGAACTGGCCGCCTACGACGTGCAGCCCGGCAGCCTCTGGGGCGCCGACGGCGAGTTCATCGCCAGCCGCCAGCTCGACAACCTGGCGTCCTGCCATGCCGCCTTGTCGGCCCTGGCCGGCGTCGATGCACCGTCGGCCACCTGCGTCGCGGCGCTGTTCGACCACGAGGAAGTCGGCAGCGAGAGCGCTGCGGGGGCGGGCGGCAGCTTCGTCGGCGACGTGCTGGCGCGCATCGGCATCGCGCTCGGACTCGACGACGAAGACCGGCGTCGCGCGCTGTCGCAGAGCTTTTTCGTCAGCGCCGACATGGCGCACGCCTACCACCCGAATTTCCCGGCCGCCTACGAACCGGACCACAAGGTCAGGGTCAATGGCGGCCCGGTGATCAAGACCAACGCCAACCAGCGCTATGCCACCGGCGCCGAGACCGCCGCCCGTTTCATGGCAGCCTGCGAAACCGCCGGCGTACCCTGCCAGCAGTATTCCCACCGCAGCAACCTGGGCTGCGGCAGCACCATCGGCCCCATCGTCGCCGCGCGCCTCGGGGTGCCCAGCGTCGATGTCGGCTCGCCGATGTGGGCCATGCACAGCGCGCGCGAAAGCGCCGGCGCGGCAGATCCGGCTTTGATGATCGCGGCGCTGGGCGCGGTCTGCGCGAGCTGAAAGGAACGGACATGGGAACCGATCCGCTGCCGCTCGATGCCGAAGTCGTCCGCGTCCTCTCCGGCGTGACCACGGCGACGCTGACCACGGTGCTGCTGAAGAAGGGGCTGCGCAATGTCTGGCTGCGCGGCGCGCGGCCGCTGCAGGCCCATGCGCAGCGCCTGGCGGGGCGCGCCTTCACGCTGCGCTTCGTGCCGGCGCGCGAAGACCTGGCGACGCCGGCATCGTGGGGCTCGCCGATCTCGACCCGGGCGGCGATCGAGGCCATGCCGAAGGGCTGTATCGCGTTGGTCGACGCGATGGGCGTCACGGACGCCGGCATCTTCGGCGACATCCTCTGCTCGCGCATGGTCAAGCGTGGCGTGACGGCGCTGGTGAGCGACGGCGTGGTGCGCGACATCGAGGGCGTGCTCGGCTCGCAACTCCCGGTCTGGTGCCAGGGTACGGCGGCGCCGGCCTCGGTGGCCGGGCTGACCTTTGTCGGCTGGCAGGAGCCGATCGGCTGCGGCGGCGTCGCCGTCTTCCCCAATGATGTCATCGTCGCCGACGCCGACGGCGCCGTGGTGATTCCGGCCGCATTGCTCGAGGCCGTGATCCCCGAGGCCGTTGAACAGGAGCGCTTCGAGGGCTGGATCATGGGCGAGGTCGCGCGCGGCGTGCCCCTGCCGGGGCTGTATCCGCCCGACGAGGCGACCCGGGCGCGCTATGCCGCCTGGGTCAGGCAGCAGGCCTAGTCAGCGCGGCCACGATCCTGCGCAGCGAGGCCAGCGCGGGCTTCGGATCGTCGTCGTACTGGGCGCGGATAATGGCGCCGTCAACCGCCGTGGCGAGGTCCGCGGCGAGGAGTCGGCGCCGGGGGGACGGCGGCAGCAGGGCGGCGATGGCCTTCGCCATGTCGGCCTTGTGGCGGCGCGTGAGCTCATTCACCTGCGGCAGGGCCTCGCCGAGTTCGCCGACGCTGTTGATGAAGGCGCAGCCGCGAAAGCCTGCGCTGGCCAACCATTCCTTGAGCGCCGGCACCAGGGCCTGCGGCGTCCCGCCGTGGCGCGCCAGCGCCTCCTCGAACCAGGCCATCCAGCGTGCGTGGCGATGGTCGAGGAAGGCCAGCACCAGGTCGTTCTTGCTCGGGTAGTGGCGGTAGAAGCTGAGCTTGGCCACGCCCGACTCGGCGATCACGCGGTCGATGCCCGTGGCACGGATGCCCTCGCGGTAGAACAGGTCGTGGGCGGCGAGCAGGATGCGTTCGCGCGCGCCCGGTGCAGGGATGTCCGGACTGGTCATGCCACCATTGTAGACAGATCTGTCTACTTTGTATATCCTGCGCCGATCCCCACCCGAAAACAGCGAGGAGCGCCGCATGGAGACCAAGCCCCCACTTCCCCCCTTCACCCCGGAAACCGCCGCGCAGAAGGTGCGCATGGCCGAAGACGCGTGGAACACGCGCGACCCGGACCGCGTGGTGCTGGTCTATACCGAGGACACGCGCTGGCGCAATCGCGCCGAGTTTCCGGTGGGCCGCGAACAGGTGAAACAGTTCCTGCAGCGCAAGTGGGCGAAGGAACTGGACTACCGCCTGATCAAGGAGCTCTGGGCCTGCGCCGGCAACCGCATCGCCGTGCGCTTCGCCTACGAATGCCACGACGATTCCGGCAACTGGTTCCGCGCCTACGGCAACGAGAACTGGGAGTTCAACGAGCAGGGCTTCATGATGCGGCGCTTCGCCAGCATCAACGACCTGCCGATCAAGGAGTCCGAGCGCAAGTTCCACTGGCCGCTCGGACGCCGTCCGGACGACCACCCGGGACTGAGCGACCTCGGCCTGTAGGGCGGGCTTGCTGGCGAAGCGGGAGATCGCCAGCAAGCTGGCTCCTACCTGGTCTTGCTGAAGTCCGGCGTGCGCTTTTCCTTGAAGGCGGTGATGCCTTCGCGCGCGCTGTCGATGCAGGCGGAGAGGCCGAACGAGCGGTAGCCGACTTCCAGTGCCTCGGCGAAACTCGCCGCCGCCGCGGCTTCGAGGATGGAGCGTTCCATGAGTTCGATGCACTCGCGGCTGAGCACCTGACCGCTGGCGGCGCGCGCCTCGACCGGATCGATGGTGACCTGCACCGGATCGTCGCCGATCGGCTTCACCTTGCCGGAGAGTTCGCGGGCGCGGGCGACCGCCATCGCCACCAGGTGGTCGACGTCGTCGGCGAGGCCGTCGATGATGCCCAGTTCATGGGCACGCGTCGCCTTCAGGCGTTCCGCCGTGCGCAGCATGGCGTTGAAGGTGTGCGCCGCGTGCGGCCAGCGGCGGTAGGGCACGGCCATGGCGCCGATGCCGTGGGTGATGCCCAGCGTCACCTCGGGCATCTGGATCCAGGCGCGCTTCAGGGCGACGATGCTGTGGCAGCGCGAGGCGAGCTCGAAGCCGCCGCCCAGGGCGATCCCGTTGAGCGCCGCGACCACCGGCTTCTTCATCTGGTCCAGATGCACCAGCAGGCGCGAGCAGTCGCGCGCGTACTGCGCCGAAGCCTCGGCGTCGCCCAGCATGTCCACGAAGCGGCCGATATCGCCGCCGGCGCAGAAGGCCTTGGTGCCGTAGCCGGTGATGACGAAACCGGTGACCTTGGGGTCGTTCTCGAAGCGCTGGATCACGGAGAGGATCTCGTTGTTCATCTCGTCGTGCAGCGCGTTCATCGCCTCGGGGCGGCGCAGGGTGATGAGCTTCACGTCGCCGATGTCGTCGACCAGGATGTGGCGCAGGAAGCCCTGGTAGGCGTCGAAGGGCCGCGTCGGCATGGGCATGCCGGCGCGTTCCGTGCGCAGGCGGATCAGGGCCTCGCCGGTGGTCTGCTCGCCCAGCATGCGCATCAGGTCCAGCGGCCCGTGCTTGAAGCCCAGCGCCAGGCGGCAGCCGAGGTCGAGGTCGGCGGGCTCGCCGATCCTGCGGTCGACGATGTCCACGCTTTGCGAAAACAGGATGCCCAGCAGGCGCTGGCGCACGGCCTGGGCGGTGGCGGGGGCGACCTCGACCTTCTTGCCAGGCGGCACCGTGACCCAGCTGTCCACCGACTTGAAGATCGGCGCCGGGTCGTAGTGCGGGCCCTCCATCTCGGCCTGCAGGGTGTTGGTCTCGGTGATGATGGGGTTGCCGTGCGCCAGGTTGAGCACGAAAAAGGGGCCGGCATGGACGAACTCCGCGGCCACGCTGTCGATCTCGGCGGCGGTGGCGCGGTCGAGCAGCAGCGCGGATTCGTTGCACCAGTTGTCGAAAATGCGATCGAGCATGAAGCAGGCGACGTCAGCGGTGAGCAGCGGCACCTTGCCCGTCATGCAGAAGGCCCAGCGCAGGTAGTCCACCACCGCCGGATCGCACTTGTCCCACTCGATCACCTCGACCGCCGGGTTGCGCCAGGCCGGGGCGAAGAAGTGGGTCACGGTGGCGCGCCCGGGGTGCTTCATCTCGGAAAAGATCATCTGCGCCGGCAGCGAACTGGTGTTCGAGGTGATCAGCGCGTCGGGTCGCACCACGGCCTCGATCTGGGCGAAAATCCTGCGCTTCAGCGGCAGGTTCTCGGTGGCGGCCTCGATCACCCAGTCGGCATCGGCGATGTCGGCGTAATCCATGGTGCCGTAGAGGTTGTGGATCACGTCCTTGGCCTCGGCTTCGCTCATTTTGCCGCGTGCCACGGCCTTCTTGGAGTAGTCGGCAAAGCGCAGCAGGGCGGCTTCGACCGCCTTCTGGTTGACGTCGACGAGATAGAGCTTGAGTCCGGGGATTGCGCTCTTCAGGTAGTAGCCGATGTCCGGGCCGATGGTGCCGGCGCCGATGATCGCGACGGCGCGCGGCAGGGGGCGGGCAGGGGTGGCAAGCAGCGGATTGGCGTGGCGGGCGGTCATGGCGGAATTCCTTGTATGCGGTATACAAAGAATTATCCAACAAAGCCGCGTCGCGCACAATCGGCCGCGCAGGCCCTTGCCGGCTTGAAAGTCGGCGCCCGCGCTACGCCGATTTCTGGCCGATGTAGCGCGGGTTCTCGAACAGCGAAGTGATGCGCACCTGCTTCACCTCGGGGTGGTCCGGGACCAGGTAGATCACCGGCGTCAGCATCTCCTCGAAGATGCCGCGCAGGCTGCGCGCGCCGACCCTGTATTCCATCGCCAGGTCGGCGATCTGCTCGAAGACCAGTTGTTCGATCACCAGATCGACGTTCGAATCCTGCAGTATCTGGCGATATTGCTGGTAGATCGAGTTTTTCGGCTCGGTCATGATGCGCACCATCATCTCGCGCGACAGCGGCAGCAGCGAAGCCACCACCGGCAGGCGCCCGGCGAACTCCTGGATCAGGCCGTATTCGAACAGGTCGGTGGGCTTGATGCGGGCATTGAGGCGGTCGAGCAGCTTCTGGTTGTCGTCCTCCGAGGTCGAGATGAAGCCGAAGGAATGGGTGCGCGCGAGGATGCCCTCGATGCCGACGAAGGCGCCGCCGCAGATGAAGAGGATTTCCGTGGTGTCGATGTAGGCGGTTTCCTTGAGCTTGACCGGCGCGCCCTCCATGATTTTCAGCAGGGCATGCTGCACGCCTTCGCCCGAGGTGCCGCGCAGCTGCATCTGCTGCGCCTCGTTGACCTTGAGCTTGTCGATCTCGTCGATGAAGACGATGCCGCGCTGGGCGCGGGCCACGTCGCCCTCGGCCTTGTCGATCAGGCGCTCGAGAATGGCGACGATTTCGTCGTTGACGTATTCGCTCTGCGCCAGCGAGGTGGCGTTGGCGGTGACGAAGGGCACGTCGAGCACCCGCGACAGGGTTTCGCAGAGCAGGGTCTTGCCGGTGCCGGTCGGCCCGATCAGGAGCACGTTGCTCTTGATGATGTCGAGCTTTTCCGGCGCCGCCAGGGCGATCTTGCGGTAATGGGTATACACGGCCACGGCGAGCTGCCGCTTGGCCTCTTCCTGGCCGACCACATGCTGGTCGAGGAACTTGACGATCTGGCTGGGGGTCATGCCGCTAGCTTACCAGTTAGGTGCCCACGGCGAGCAGCGCGCGCAGCGCGGTCTTCAGCACCTTGCCGGTGTTGTTCTTGGGCAGCGCCTCGACCATGAGGTAGCGCTTGGGCCGCTTGAAGCGGGCGATGTTCTCCAGGCACAGGGCGTCGAGCTCGGCCGAATAGGGCGCCGGCCCGCGCGGCACGATGAAGGCGACCACGATCTCGCCCCACTCGGCATCGGCCGCGCCGACCACCGAGACCTCGCCCACCGCCGGGTGGCGCAACAGCACTTCCTCGACTTCGCGCGGGTAGATGTTCGATCCGCCGGAGATGATCACGTCCTTGCTGCGGTCCTTCAGCGTCAGGTAACCCTCGGCATCCAGGCAGCCGACGTCCCCGGTGTGCAGCCAGCCGTTGCGCAAGGTTTCGGCCGTCGCCGCCGGGTTATCCCAGTAGCCGGCCATTACCGTGTCGCCGCGCACCAGCACCTCGCCGATCTCGCCTGCGGGCAGCGGCGCGTCGTCCGCGCCGGCGACGCGCAGTTCGACGCCGGTGAAGGCGGGACCCACCGAAGCCAGGCGCTCGAGGTGGCGCGGGTGCGCGGTGTCGGCATGGTCGGCGCGTGGCAGGCAGGTGATGGTCATCGGCGATTCGCCCTGGCCGTAGATCTGCACCAGCACATTGCCGAAGCGCGCCAGCGCCGCCCGGCAGTCGGCGACATACATCGGCCCGCCACCATAGACGATGGTCTTCAGGCCGGGCAGGGCGCCGCCGTCGCGGTGCTCGACCAGGCGCTTGACCATGGTCGGCGCGGCGAACATCGTCACGCCGCGATGCGCGCGCAGCAGCTCGAAGATCTCGGCCGGCTCGAAACCACCGGAGTCGGGCGTGACATTGAGCCCGCCGTGGGCGACGTGGGGCAGCATGTAGAAGCCCGAGCCGTGCGACATCGGCGCGGCGTGGATGATGGCGTCGCCCGGCGCGATGGCGTCGACGTCGGCGAAGTAGTTGAGCACCGCGGCCATCAGGTTGCGCTGGGTCAGCGTCACGCCCTTGGGCCGGCCGGTGGTGCCGCTGGTATAGAACAGCCAAGCCGGGTCGGTGGCCGCGCAATCCGCCACCGCCAGCGGTTCGGCCGGCAGTTGGCGCCACGCCGTGCCGCCGGTCTCGATCACCGTATCGAGACCCGGCACCTGCACCCCGCCCACCGCGGGGATCAGGTCGGGGGTGGCGAAGCACAGCCGGCAGCCGCTGTGGCCGAGGATGTATTCGAGCTCCTTGGGGTGCAGCTTGGCGTTGATCGGCACCGCCACCAAGCCGGCGTGCCAGCAGGCGAACATCGCCTCGGCATATTCAGGGCAGTTCTTCATCACCAGGCCGATGCGCGCGCCCGGGGCGAAGCGCGCCGCCAATCCGCCGGCGAGCCGGGCAACGCGTTCGGCGAATTCGGCGTAGCTGGCGACGACGCGGGTGCCGACGGCCAGTGCCGGGCGCTGCCCATGCAGGCGCGCGGCGCGGGCGAGGAGGAGGGCGACGTTCATGCTCACGGACGGGAATCTAGCAAATTCGGGGCACAAGTCGCCGATTTACGCAAACGCGGCGACGCGCGCATAATTTGCCGCATGACCTGCTCCAGCTGCGGACATGCCTTGCCGGCCGGTGCCAAATTCTGCCCGCAGTGCGGCGAGCGGACGGCCGGCGGCGTGACCGACGGCGGCCAGCGGCGCCACGCCAGCATCGTGTTCTCCGACCTGTCCGGATATACCGCGCTCAACGAGAAGCTCGATCCCGAGGAAGTCGAACTCATCATGGCGCGGGTCAAGGAGGCGGCGACCCGGATTGTCGGCAGCCACGGCGGGGTCATCAACCAGTTCATCGGCGACGAAGTGGTCGCCCTATTTGGCATCCCGGTGGCAAGGCGTGGCGACCCGCAGCGGGCGGTGCAGGCCGCACGCGAACTGCATGCCGCGGTGCGCGAGATCAGCCGGGAAGTCGAACCGCGCATCGGGCGGGCGCTGACCATGCACAGCGGCATCAATACCGGCCTGATCGTGACGCGGCGCACCGATTCGCGCGACGGGCATTTCGCCCTCACCGGCGATGCGGTGAACACCGGTGCCCGCCTGCTCGGGCTGGCCGGCGCGGACGAGATCGTGATCGGTCCCGATACCTGGCGCGAGGTCAGCACGCAGTTTTCCGTGGTGGTCGGCACGCCGATCGAGGTCAAGGGCAAGGCGCAGCCGATCATCCCCTACCGCGTGACCGGAGAGCTGGTGGCGGATCCCCTGGCCAGGCCCCCCATCGTCGGCCGGGACACGGAACTGCGGCGCTTCGAGGCGCTCGCCGCGGACTGCGGCGGGCAGGCGCGCGGTGGCGTGGCGGTCGTTCGCGGCGATCCCGGCATCGGCAAGACGCGCCTGGTCGCCGAGTTCTGCGAACTCGCGCAACTCCAGGGCCTGCATTGCCACGCTGCGGCCGTGCTCGACTTCAGCGTCGGGCGCGGCGGCGACGCCATGCGCAACTTGATGCGCGGCCTGCTCGGCATCGCCGCCGACGCCGATGCGGACGAAAGCCGCCGCGCGCTGGAGGCGGCCTTCGACGGCGGACTGGCCGGGCGCGAGCAGGAACTTTTCCTCTGCGAGCTGCTCGACATCGCGCCGCGACCGGGGCTGGACGCGCTTGACGCGGCGCTCACGGGAGCCCTGCGCGAGCAAGGGGTCCGTACCGCGATTGACGGCCTGGCGCGCGCCGCGGCGCGCAGCCAGCCGCTGCTGCTGCTGGTCGAGGACGTGCATTGGGCCGCGCCCGCGATGCTGGAGCGCATCGCCGTGCTGGCCGGGGTGGTGTCCGAGGAGCCGCTGCTGCTGGTGCTGACCACCCGCATCGACGGTGACCCGACCTGCTCGAGCCTGCGCGACAGGGTGCCGGAGGAGCGCACGACTGTATTCGATCTGACTCCGCTGGCCGCCGCCAGCGCGGTCGAGCTGGCCTCCCGTTTTGCCGGTCTCGACGGCGGGGCGCTGCGCGAGATCGTCGAGCGCGCCGAAGGCAATCCGCTGTTCCTCGAACAACTGCTGCTCAATGCCGGCGGCGCGACCGTGGCGGCCCTGCCGGGCTCGATCCAGGCCCTTGTCCTGGCGCGCATGGACCAGTTGCCGGCCGCCGCGCGGCAGCTGCTGCAGGCCGCCACGGTGCTCGGCCAGCGCTTTTCGCTGGAGGCCCTGCGCTATCTGGTGGCGGACGACTCCTGCGACTGCAGCCTGCTGGTCGCGCGACAACTGTTGCGCCCGGCGGGTGCCGACTGGCTCTTCAGCCATGCGCTGATTCGCGATGGCGCCTACGAGTCCCTGCTCAAGTCGCGTCGCCGCGAACTGCACGCGCGAGCCGCCGAATGGTTCGCCGTCCGCGATCCGGGCCTCTGCGCCGAACACTACGCCCTCGCCGGCGATGCACGCGCGCCGGGTGCCTACCTGGCGGCGAGCCATGCCGAGGCACGGCGTTATCGGTACGAGCGTGCCCTTGTGCTGGCCGAGCGCGGCCTGGCCCTGGCGCGCGAGGCGGGCGAACGCCATGCCCTCGGCCTGATGCGGGCCCGCATGCTGCTCGATGCCGGTCGCGCCCAGGAGGCGATCACCGCCGCCGGCGAAACCCTTGCACACGCGGCCACGCCCGGCGAACGTGCGGCAAGCCTGATTGTCCAGGCGGCGGCGATGCGCATCGTCGACCAGGCGGATGCCGCGCTGGCAGCGCTGGCCGATGCCGAGCCGCTGGCGCGCGAAGCGGGTTCGGACCTCGACTTGGCGCGCCTGCACCACCTGCGCGGCGGCTTTTTTTTCGTCCAGGGGCGATCCGCGGACTGCCTGCGCGAACACGAGGCGGCGCTGGCCTATGCGCGCGCCGCCGGCTCGGTCGAAGCCGAAGCCAATGCGCTTTCCGGTCTTGGCGACGCCGGCTATGTGGCCGGACGCATGCGCACCGCCAACGAGCGCTTCCGCGTCTGCGTCGAACTGGCACGGCGCCATGGCCTGGGCCGCATCGAAGTCGCCAACAAGCACATGCTGGGCTGGACCTTTCATTACCTGGGACGTTTCGATGAAGCGCTGGCCGTCGGCGAGGAAGCGGTGAACATGGCCAGGCAAGTTTCGGCGCAGCGCACCGAGGCCGTCGCAAGGCAGACGGTGGCCTACACCCAGGGCTGGCTGATGGGCCGCCTGGCGCCGGCCCTCGAGCATCTGGACCTGGCGCTGCCGGTAGTGCGTGCGCTCGGCGCGACGCGCTTCGAGGCGCAGAATCTGGTGTTCCGCGCCTTGCTCGAACTGCGTGCCGGTCACCGCGAACGGGCGCATGCGGAAGCACGTGAGGCGCTGGCCTTCAGTCGCAACGGCGCGATGGGGTTCATCGGGCCCACCGCGCTCGGTGTACTGGCCCAACTCACCACTGACGCCGCCGAGCGGCAGCAGGCGCTGGACGAAGGCGAGGCCCTGCTGGCCAAGGGCGGCATCAGTCACAACTTTTTCGATTTCTACGCCTGCGCAATTGATGCCAGCCTGGAGTCGCGCGACTTCGCTGCGGTCGATCATTACTGCGCCGTGCTGGAGCGTTATACCGCCGCGGAGCCAATCCCCTGGAGCGATCTCGCCATTGCCCGCGGGCGACTGCTGGCGCGCCGCGGACGCGGTGAAGGCGTCAGGGGGCTGACAACGGACGTGCAAGCACTGCGCGAGCAAACGGCGCGGCTGGGATTTGAGGTCTGGCTGCCGGCGCTGGATTTCGCACTCACTGGCTCGTTCTGACCGGTCGCATTAACGTCATCTCGGGGTCGGCGAAGTTTCCTGAGAGGTCCTGCGCATTCGTGCCAAAGCTGGAGTTGTATCAATGCCACAACAGTATGAATATTTGGCCTAAAGCGAACAGATCAGGAGATGCTCACGTCGAGCGAAAAACTGCTGTTCCGGATATCATGAAAGGACATTGCCGACCAACGAAAGTTGCATTTGCCGAATGAGAATAATCGGTGACCGAGTGTTCGTGCGTTGCATCCTCGTAGCGGGGGTCGTATTCCTCGCCGCGCCGGTTCCTGCCCAAACCCGCCCCGACGCCGGCCGCATCCTGCAGGAAACCCGTCCGGCCGACGCCCCGCCTCCCGTCAGCGTTCCCCCGATCCAGGCCCCAGCGCAACCACGCGCACCTGCCCCCGCTGTCAGTGGCGACGTGCGAGTCCAGGTCACCCACTTCGATTTCACCGGCAACCGCGCCCTCTCCACCGAAACCCTGCGCGCTGCCGTTGCTGACTGGGCGGGGCGCTCTCTGAGCTTTGGCGACCTGATCCAGGTCGTCGAAGCCATCGAAGCCCACTACAAGCAAGCCGGTTACTTCCTCGCCCAGGGCTACCTGCCGCCGCAAAAGATCAAGGACGGCGCCATCGAGATCGCCATCAGCGAAGGCCGCATGGGCGAAGCCCGCCTCGAAGGCGAAAGCCGCATCGCCCCCGACGTCCTGTTTGGCTACCTCGACCGCCTGCCCAAGGGCGAAGCCCTGACCCTGGCCGTCGTCGAGCGCCAGGTGCTGCTCATCAACGAACTCGCCGGCGGCCGCACCAGCCTCGACCTGCAGGCCGGGGAACAACCCGGCAGCACCGACATCGTCCTCGCCCAGCAGACCGACGACCTCATCAGCGGCCGTGCCGAAGCCAACAACCACGGCTCGCCCTCCACCGGCGACAAGCGCCTCAGCGTGAACCTCAACGCCAACAGCCTCTTCCATCTTGGCGAGCGCATCACCGCCAGCGTCCTCACCACCGATACAGGGAAGCTCACCAGCTACAACCTGCGCGGCGACATACCGGTCGGCGGCGATGGCTGGCGCGTTACCGCAACCGCCTCGCGCGCCGAATACAGCCTGGGCGGCGCCTTCACCGCCCTGCGCGCCAGCGGCAAGGCCGATTCCTGGCGTCTGGGTGCCACCTACCCATTGATCCGCAGCCGCGCCGCCAACCTCAAGCTGCAACTCGAAGCCGACCAGAGCAAACTGGTCGATACCTTCCGCGCCGCCGGCACCGAGACCGACAAGCGCAGCCGTGGCCTTACCGCCTCCGCCAGCGGCGACTGGCTCGACGAGTTCCTCGGCAGCAGTTCCACCCGCGCCGAACTTGCCTTGCGTAGCGGCCGCCTGAAACTCGACCCGGCCGCCGCTGCGCAGGACGCGCCCCCCGGCGGATCCGGCACCGCCGGCAGCTACCGCAAGGCCACGTTGTCCGCCCAGCGCCAGCAAGGCATCAGCCAGACCCTCAGCCTGCAAGCCAACCTCACCTGGCAGATCGCCGGCAAGAATCTCGACTCTTCGGAAAAGCTCAGCCTGGGCGGCCAGGCCACGCTGCCCGGCTACGCCAACGGCGAAGCCAGCGGCGACAGCGGCGTATCGGCCAGGCTCGCCCTGCGCTGGCAGGCGTTGCCGGAACTCGTGCTGACCGCGTTTACCGACTACGCGCGATTGCGGCTCGCCCATAAGCCGCTGCCCACGGCCAACAGCAACAGCAAGCGCCTCACCGACGCCGGCCTTGGCGCCGACTGGCTGGTCGGTCACGGCTTCACCGCCAGCGCGATAATCGCTTGGGCCGGCAAGGAGGCCCCCAACGCCGCCGACAACGACAAGCCGCGCTTGTGGTTCAGCCTGGGCTACGGCTGGTGAACACCATGACGACTGCAAGAGATCAAGCATGAACCACATTTATCGCCTGGTGTGGAGCGACCTCGGCAATGCCTGGGTCGTCGTCGCTGAAATCGCTAAAGGGCGTGGCAAATGCAGCGCTGGCAGCGGTGGCCGTGGTGGTAGCAGCGCCATCGTGGGGCATTCGCCGTCCCGCCAGCGCCGACTCTCACGACGCATTCTCGCCGCCGCACTGGCCTTGGTCGGAGCACCGTCCTGGGCGCTGGACCCCAACGCCCTGCCCAGCGGCGGCAAGGTGGTCGCCGGCGCCGCCACGATCAGCCAGGCCGCCAATGTGCTGACTGTGCAGCAGGCCAGCCAGCGCGCCGCGCTCGACTGGCAGAGCTTCAACATCGGCGCCGCCGCCACCGTCAATTTCGTCCAGCCCAGCAGCAGTGCCGTGGCCTTGAACCGCATCGTCGGCAACGAGGCCAGCCAGATCTACGGCAAGTTGAACTCCAACGGCCAGGTCTTTTTCAGCAACCCCAACGGCATGCTGTTCGCGCGCGGCGCGCAAGTCAATGTCGGCGGCCTGCTGGCCACCACCATGAAGCTCGGCAACGAGGACTTCATGGCCGGGAACTACAGATTCACCTCGTCTGACAAAGGCGCCGGCACCGGCAGCATCCTCAACGAAGGCATCCTCAAGGCCAGCGGCAGCGTGGCGCTGGTCGGCAACGAGGTCAAAAACAGCGGGCAGATATTTGCCACCACCGTCACCCTGGCGGCCGGCAACACGGTCGCCGTCGATCTCACCGGCGACGGGCTGATCCGGGCCCGCGTCGAGGATGCGGCGCTCCGGGCCAGCATCGAAAACAGCGGCAGAATCGACGGCGCGACCGCCGTCACGCTGACGGCGGGTCAGGCGAAGAACGCGCTGGATCGGGTGGTAAACAACAGCGGGGTCATTCGCGCCAGCGTCCTGACCGTGAAGGGTGGCGAAATCCTGCTTGAAGCCGCCGAAGTCGAGAACACCGGCACCATCGTCGCGTCCGGCGCCCAGGGTGGCGGCACCATCATGCTGATGGGCGACATGGCAGCAGGCAGTGTCAGGGTCGGCGGCATGCTGGATGCCTCCTCTGCGAACGGCAACGGCGGCTTCATCGAGACCAGCGCCGCCCACGTCAGGATTGCCGACACGTTCAAGGTCAGCACGGACGCCCCGCAAGGAAAGTCCGGCACCTGGTTGATCGACCCCGTCGATTTCACGATTGCCGCAGGTTCCGGCGCGCAGACCACCAGCGGCATCGGCGCGACGACCTTGCAGACGGCTCTTGGCAGCAGTTCGGTGACCATCCAGACGGATGCGTCGACCGGCGGCAGCGGGGACATTTTCGTCAACTCCGCCGTGTCCTGGGCCAGCGCCAATTCACTGACCCTCCAGGCCCACCGGAATATTGACGTCAATGCCAGCTTGACCGCCTCGGGCACCGGGACGATTAATCTCCACGCCGACTTTGTCAGCCCCGACGGCATCGGCAAGATCCGGCAGGGCAGCGCGGCCAATGTCATTTCGCAGGCAGCCGGTACCGTGACCTTGCGAGCCGGTGACGGCATCAAGGCCACCGTAAATGGCGCCAGCAACGTGCTGGATGCGCAGACGACGAGCGGCAACATCGAACTGGAGCACAGTTCAGGAACTCTGGCGATCAACAATGCCATCACCCTGCAGTCGCTTACGCTGTCAAGTGGCACGCTGATGGGCACGGGCGACGTCACGATTCCGAGTGGCGGGGTGGTGAACTGGACCGGTGGAACGCTCAGCAACGCCAACGCATCTATCGCGGTCGGTGGAGTGATGAACATCAGCGGTGGCGGCCATGTGGTGCTGGCGAACGGCACCTTGACCAACAACGGCACGATCAACTTCAGCAAGCCGAGCGGGAACTACCTGTACCTGAACGGCACGTCGGTGCTGGACAACGTGGGCACGTTCGATTTC
>JALHNN010000002.1 GCA_022843505.1 Sulfuritalea sp. | reverse complement strand
CGAGGGGCGGCCGCTGGCGCGCGCGGCCTGGAGCCCGGCCTCGCAGATCCGCGCCCGGGTCTGGAGCTTCGACGCCGGGGAAGTCATCGATCACGGTTTCTTCAAGCGCCGCGTCGCCGCCGCCGTGGCGCGTCGCGCGGCCCTGCCGGAGCTTGCCGGGCAGCAGGGCCTGCGCCTGGTCCACGCCGAGTCCGACGGCCTCCCCGGCGTGATCGCAGACCGCTATGGCGATACCGTGGTGGTCCAGCTCAGCACCGCCGGCGCCGAGAAGTGGCGTGGCGCCATCGCCGACTCTCTGCTCAAGGCCACCGGCTGCGCGCGCATCTACGAGCGCTCGGACCTCGACCTGCGCAGCCTCGAAGGCCTCGATCCGCTGACCGGCTGGCTGCATGGCGCGGCCGGCGCCGAGGACCTGGTGATCGAGGAAAACGGCGTACGCCTGGCGGTCGATATCGTCGGCGGCCACAAGACCGGCTTCTATCTCGACCAGCGCGACAACCGCCGCCGCGTCGCCGAAATCGCGCGCGACCGGCGCGTGCTCAACTGCTTCTGCTATACCGGCGGTTTCTCGCTGCAGGCGCTGGCCGGCGGCGCCCGTGAGGTCGTGTCGGTCGACAGCTCCGGCCCGGCACTGGACGCGGCCCGTCGCAACTTGGCCTTGAATCCCCAGCTCGACGCGGCGCGCGCGATCTGGCTCGAAGCCGATGTCTTCGGCGAGTTGCGCAGCCTGCGCGCCGCCGGCGAGCGCTATGACCTGATCATCCTCGATCCGCCCAAGTTTGCCCACACCGCGGCGCAGGCCGAGCGCGCTGCGCGGGCCTACAAGGACATCAACCTGCTCGGCCTGCAGCTGCTGGCGCCGGGCGGCCTGCTGATGAGCTACTCGTGTTCGGGCGGCATCGGCGCCGAGCTGTTCCGCAAGATTGTCGCCGGCGCAGCGCTCGACGCAGGCGCATCGACCAAAATGAGTGCGCGCATCGTGCAGCAGTTGCATGGCGCCGCCGACCATCCGGTCGACCTCGCCTTTCCCGAGGGCGAATACCTCAAGGGGCTGCTGCTGCAGGTGGATTGAAAGCTATGTCTCCGGCCGGGCCGGGGAAGGTATCCCTGGTGGACGGCGCTACTTTTTCTTCGGTTCCTCGTAGGGAACGATCTTGTCCAGCGTCAGGCGGTAGCCGGCGTTGCCCCAGGGCGTGCTCGCCGAATGCAGGCTCAGCGTGCCGCTGACCTTGACCGTGTCCATGGTGAGCAGCTTGGTTAACGGCTTCTTCGTCACCACGTGGATGATCTGGTTGGCCGGTGGCGGCGGTGTATGGATGCAGGCGCCGAAATAGGGCACCAGGAGGAACTCGGAGACCTTGCCGCCCTTGTTCTCCAGCGGGATGGCGAAGCCCGGCAGTCGCACCCTGGCACCGGCCAGGGCCGGATCGGTGGGCGCGTTGTCCCACATCTGGCGGATCTTCTCCAGCGCCTCCATGGCCCGCGGGTCGTTGTCCTGCAGATTGCCCAGGTCCAGCGCCTTGAGATCCTTGCTCGGATCCCATCCCTTGGGCACCAGCACTTCCCACTTGATGTCGCGGTAATCGTCGGCGGCCTGCAGCGGCAGCGCCAGGCAGAGGGCAATCAGTAGCAGCAGGCGTTTCATGGGCATCCTCAGTTTTTCGGCGTCAGGCCGTCGGCCAGCGACATGCGCCAGGCGCGCCAGCCCGGAACCAGGCTGGCCAGCAGACCCGTGCCGATGACAGCCGCGAGCAATGCAAGTTCCTCGCTGCCGGGGAGCCGCGTGGCCACAACGATGCCGAGGCGTTCGACCAGCCAGGGCGCCGCCAGTCCGCTGCCCAGGGTCAGCAGTATGAGGCCGAGCAGGGCGCCGGCCGCGGTGACCAGCACGCCTTCGGCCGTCAGCATCAGGAAGATCTGGCCCGGGCCGGCGCCCAGGGCGCGCAGGATGGCCAGTTCGCGGCGCCGTTCGTTGAGTCCGGCGAGCAGCGTTGCCGCCATTCCGGCCAGCCCGACCAGCACCACCAGCGCCGAGATCGCCAGCAGGCTGCGTTCGACCAGGGCCACGGACTGCCACAGTTCATCGAGGGCCACGCCGGGCATCACCGCGAGCAGGGGTTCGCCGCGATACTGGTTGATGAAGCGCTGCATGCGGAACACGTCGCTGCGTTGCTTGAGCCCGACCAGCGCCGCCGTGATCTCCTTCGGCCGCAGGTCGAACTTGGCGACGAATTCGGGCGGGATGGTCACGCCCGGCAGCGGCGCGCCGCCGACCCAGTCGAGGTGCAAGGCGGTGATCGATTCGAGGCTGACATGGACCGTGCGATCGACCGGCGTGCCGGTCGGCGCCAGGATGCCGGTGATACGGAAGGGCTTGTCGCCATGCTCCGGGCCGCGCTCGGCCAGCCCGTGGCTCAGGGTGATGGCGTCGCCGAGCCGGTAGCCCAGGCCCTGCGCCACCTCGCTGCCGAGCACGGCCTCGAACACCCCGGCGAAGGCCTTGCCCTCGCGAAAGCGCAGTTCCTCCCGGTCGCCATGGCGGAAGCGGTTGAAATAGTCCGTGCTGGTGCCGAGCACGGCAAAGCCGCGGTGCGAGTCCCCCAGCGACAGCGGCAGGGCCCAGTCGACGGCCGGGTGCGAGGCAATCGCGCGGTAGCTCTCCCAGCCGATGTTGTTGCTTGCCGTGCCGGCGTGGAACACGGCATGCAGCATCAGCTGCACGCCGCCGGTGCGCGCGCCGACCACCAGGTCCACGCCCGACACCGACTGGGTGAAGCTCTGACGCGCGTCGGTGCGGATGCGCTCCACCGCCAGCAGCAGCGTCACCGCCAGGGCGATGGCGATCAGCGTCAGGCCCAGGGTCAGGCGCCGGCTCCAGGCCGAGAGCGCGGCAAGGCGCAGCACGGCTTTCATGTTGCATGCTCCGGCGCCACGCGATTGATGTCGTCGAGCGCGACGATGCGATCGAAATGCCCGGCCAGCCGCCGGTCATGGCTGACGAACACCAGGGTTGCGCCGACCGCGGCCGATTCCTGCAGCAGCAGGTCGATGAAGATCTGCTGCCGCTCGGCGTCGAGTGCCGACGTCGGTTCGTCGGCGATGAGGATTTCCGGTCGGCCGATCAGCGCGCGCGCGGCGGCGACGCGCTGCTGCTGGCCGACCGAAAGCTCGCCTGCCGGTCCGTGCCAGGTGTCGGGCCTGAGGTCGAGGTGGCCCAGCAGGCGCTCGGCCTCCGTGCGCGGCGAGGGGCCGGTGCGGTGCCGCCGCCGCGACGAAAAGGTGCAGGGCAGCAGCACGTTGTCGAGCGCCGAGAGCCAGGGCAGCAGGTTGAACTGCTGGAACAGGAAGCCGATGTGGTCGGCGCGGAAGCGGTCGCGATCGCTTCCGCCGAGTTGCGTGATGTTGGTGCCGAGCAGTTCGATCGCGCCGGCCTGGGGCAGGGCGACGCCGCCGAGCAGGCCGAGCAGCGTGCTCTTGCCGCTGCCGCTGGGGCCGTGGAGGAAGACGCGCTCGCCGGCGCCGAGTTCGAGCAGCGGAATCTCCAGGCAGTTCCTTGCCTGTCGCGGCCAGCGAAAGACCAGGTCGGCAATTCGCAGCGCGGTCATCGCCGGGTGCTTACCAGGCCAGGACGGGGTTCTTCGGCGTCAGGCGTGCCGCCCCCTGGCCCGCGGGGCCGGCACGCCGCGCTTCGAGGCGGTAGAGACGCTTGAAGCTCTTGAAGATCGTCGTCTCCACCGACTTCAATGCCGCCGGCGTGGCGCAGCGGAATTCGTAGCTGGCCTCGATGTCGGCATGGTCCGCCGGCTTATTGCCGTCGAACCTCGGCATCTCGATGCGCGCGGGTTCGGCCTTGCAGCCGGCAGCGGGTGTCGTACTGAACAGCGCGGGATCGGCCAGCACCCGCTGCGCCGCCGCCAGCGCGGCCTTTTCCTGGTCGTTCCGCGGCGCGCGCTCGAAGCCGACGGCGACGTCCAGGGGCAGTTCCAGGCGCAGGCTGAGGCTGCCCTTTTCGATCACGACTTCGAGGCTGCCTTCGCCGTGGACATGGCCCTTCCCGGCCAGCGCCGGAAGGGAAAGCGCGGCCAGGACGAGCAAGGTGGCAGGAATGCGCATGTGCTATCTCCCTGTGTTCAATGTGAATGTCCGTTGCCCAGCGCCACCACGAGGATGCCGGCCGCCAGCAGCAGTCCGTGCCAGCCGATCGAGTGCGTCTCGCGCTTGAGGCGTGGCATCAGGTCGGCGATGGCGATGTAAAGAAAGCTCGCCGCGGTGACGGTGATGATGTAGGGAACCCAGTCGCGGGCGCTTTCCAGGGCGTAGTAGCCGATGATGCCGCCGGCCACGGCGGTGAGGCTGGAGACGCCGTTCCACAACAGGGCGCGGCCGCGCTTCCAGCCGGCGGCGAGCAGGATGGCGAAGTCACCGGCTTCCTGAGGTACTTCGTGGGCGATGATGGCCGCCGTGGTGCCCCAGCCGAGCATGGGGTCGGCGAGGAAGGCGGCGGCGATCAGCAGGCCGTCGGTAAAGTTGTGGAAGCCGTCGCCGACCAGGATCGACAGGGTTTCGCCCTGGCTGCCGGCGACACCGTGATGGTGGTGGTGGCCATGGGTGTGGTCATCGCACTGCACGTCCCCCTGATGGGCATCAGGATCCGTGCCGGCGTGGGCGTGGCGCCACAGGGCGTACTTCTCGAGCATGAAGAAGGCGAGGATGCCGCCCAGCAGCAGGGGAAACACCTCGCGCGGCGTCAGCCCGCTCTCGAGCGCCTCGGGCAGGAGGTGCAGGGTGGCCGTGGCGAGCAGCAGGCCGGTGGAAAAGCTCACCGTGAAGCCCAGCCACTTCCTCGGCAGGCCGAACATGACCAGCGCTGCCGCGGCGACGCTGAGCACGCCGCCGAGCAGGCAGGCAAGGACGATCTGGGTGAGGAGCGGGGCGGACATCGGGCGGGGGCCGTGCGGCGGAAATTTCCAAGCCGGCATTCAATCACAGCAATCCAGTAAACGCAACCTTGTTGCATTTGTAGCTGCGCTGTGGTTTCATTCCGGGATGGCCCGCGCCCCTGCCGCTCCCGTTGCAGATGTCTCCGTCGACCTGATCCGCGCTGCCGGGGTCAAGGTGACGCGCGGTCGGGTGCGCGTGCTCGATGCGCTGCACGCGGCACGCCAGCCGCTGTCGCACGCGGAGATGGAAATGCGGCTGGACGAGGGCTCCGAGCCGGCGATGGACCGCGTCACGCTCTACCGCATCCTGGATTCGCTGGTGGCCTGCGGACTGGCGCTGAAGGCGGTCGATACCCGCGGCGTGTTCCGCTTTTCCGCCGCCGGCGCCCAGCGCCAGCATGCCAATCACGTGCATTTCCGCTGCACCGACTGCGGCGGCGTGTTCTGCCTCAAGGCCGAGCCGCCGCCGCCGCCGCGCCTGCCGCGCGGCTTCCGCCTCAATGAGCTGGCCTTCGACCTGCGCGGCACCTGCGCCGGCTGTTCGTCGCGGGAGGCCGTATGAGCATGACGCGGCGTGGCCTGCTGGCAATCTGGCTGGCATTGCAACTGCTTCTGGCGCAGCAGTTTGCACTCGCGCACCAGGTCGATCACTTGGCGGAGAACCTGGCCGCGCATGCGCCGGCGGCAGCAACGGCGGTGCAGGACGGTGAGGAGAACGAAAGTGCGGCGCACGTGCTGTCCCACGTCTGCACCACCTGCCTGGCCTGTCTTGGATTAGGTGCCACGCCGGCCAGTGGCCCGATGGCGACGCATGCAATGGGCACAGGGCCGGTGTTGGTCGCTGTCGCCGTGCTGCCAGCGCCGACTCTTGATCGGCCGCTGGCGTTTCACAGCCGGGCTCCACCCACGCTTCAGGACTGATCCGAATCTTCCCGTGCCCGCCAATGGCGGCGGGCCCGATTCCATTTGTCCTGGAGCACGACATGAAATACGCATCCATCGGGGTGCTGGCGGCGCTTGGCGCGCTTGCCAGCCTCCCGGCGTCGGCCGCCGACGCCGACCTGAAGGCCCTGCGCGAGGAAATCGCGCAGATGAGAAAGTCCTACGAACAACGCATCGAGTCGCTGGAAAAGCGCCTGCTGCAGGCCGAGTCGACGTCGACCCAGGCCAAGGCCGCCGCCGACAAGGCGGCAACCCAGACCGCCCGCGCTGGTGAGGGCAAGGCTAGCAGTTTCAATCCGGAGATCGGCCTCAACCTGCAGGCAGCGCTGACCTTGACCCGGGTCAATCCGTCGAGCTGGACCCTGCAGGGGTTTGCTCCGGCGGGCGAACCCGACGAACTCGGCCCGCCGCGCCGCCGCAACTTCAGCCTCGGCGAAACCGAACTGACCATGGCGGCCAATATCGATCCGAACTTCCGCGGCTACCTGAACCTGGCACTGACCCCGGAAAATGCGATCGAGCTGGAGGAAGCCTATGTGCAGACCCTCGGTCTTGGCGGCGGCTTCACCGTCAAGGGCGGCCGCTTCCTTTCCGGCATCGGCTACAACAACGAGATCCACCCCCATGCCTGGGATTTCGCCGATGCCCCGCTGGCCTATGCCGCCTTCTTCGGCAACAAGCTGACGGCCGAAGGTTTCCAGGCCAAATGGCTGGCGCCGACCGAGACCTACTTCGAACTCGGCCTGGAAGCGGCTCGCGACAACGCTTTTCCGGGAGGTGCGCGCAACCTGGGCAGCGGTGGCCTGGGAACGGCGTTTGCGCGCCTCGGCGGTGACGTCGGCAACTCGCATAGCTGGCGCGCGGGAGTCTCGCATGTCGCCACCAATCCGCACGAACGGGGCTACGACGGGGAGGATGCGGCGGCGTCGGCGACGCGCGTCCTGTTTGGCGGCAAGAGCCGCACCACCGGACTCGATTTCGTCTGGAAGTGGGCGCCCAACGGCAATGCAAAGGAGCGCAGCTTCAAGCTGCAGGCGGAGTATTTCCGTCGCCAGGAAGACGGCCGGCTGACCTGTCGCGAGCGCGATTCCAGCGGCGCCTGCGGCGGATCGGCCGGCATCACCGACAGCTACTCGTCGCGGCAGACGGGCTATTACGCGCAGGGGGTCTGGCAGTTCATGCCGAGCTGGCGCGTCGGTTATCGCTACGACAAGCTCGATTCCGGGACACCGAGTTTCGGCCCGACCCTGGTGGCCACCGATCTGCCGCAACTGGCGAGCTGGAAGCCGGCGCGCAATACGGTGATGGTCGACTACGCGACATCCGAGTTTGCCCGCCTTCGGTTGCAACTCGCGCGCGACACCTCGCGCGGAGCGGGGCGTACCGACAACCAGCTCTGGTTGCAGTACGTCATGACCCTGGGTGCCCACGGCGCGCACAAGTTCTGAGGAGGGGGAGATGAGACCAATACTTCTGTTCTTGATTGCGCTACTCGCCATGCCGGCCCAGGCGGCCCTCAACGTGCTGTCTACGGTGCCGGAGTGGGCAGCGCTGGCGCAGGAGATCGGCGGTGACAAGCTACGGGTGGCCTCGGCTACCACGGCCCTGCAGGACCCGCACCACATCGACGCGCGGCCCTCGCTGATCGCGCGGGCGCGCAATGCGGATCTGCTGCTGGCCACCGGTGCCGAACTGGAGGTCGGCTGGTTGCCGGTGGTGCAGCGCGAATCGGGCAATCCGCGCATCCAGTCCGGCCGGCCGGGCTACTTCGAGGCGGCCGCAGCGGTGCGCATGCTGGATGTGCCAACGCGGCTGGATCGCGCCGACGGGGATGTACATGCGGCGGGCAATCCGCACATCCAGACCGATCCGCGCAACATGCTGGTCGTCGGCGAGGCGCTGGCAGCGCGCCTGGCCCAGGTCGATCCGGCAAATGCCGCGGCCTACCGCACGGGTTATGCCGCCTTCGCCGACCGCTGGCGCGCGCAGGTCAAGCGCTGGGAAGCGCAGGCGGCGCCGTTGAAGGGGGTGGCCGTGGTTTCGCAGCACAAGGCTTGGGCCTATCTCTATGACTGGCTGGGCATGCGCGAGGTGGCGGCGCTGGAGCCCAAGCCCGGGGTCGAGCCCTCGCTGGCCCACCTGGCCCAGGTGCGCGACCAGGCGACGACAAGCCGTCCGCGCATGGTGATCCGTGCCGCCTACAACTCGGCGCGACCCGCAGAGTGGTTCGCGCGGGAGGCGAAGGTATCGGCCGTGGTGCTGCCATTCACGGTCGGCGCGCCCGAGGCGGTCGACCTGACGGCACTGTTTGAGACCACTGTGCAGCGCCTGCTCAAGGGCTTGTGAGGTGAGCCTGGCAGCGTCCGATCTGGGCCTGCTGGCGGCGCCCTTTGCCGCCGGGTTGGTGGTGCTGGCGACCCACGTGCCGCTGGGCATCACCGTCCTCCGGCGCGGCATCATCTTCATCGATCTTGCCGTGGCGCAGGTCGCCGCACTGGGTGTCATCGTCGCCGGGTTGGCGCATCTCGATGAGCATTGGGGCGGCGTCGGCGCCCAGCTTGCGGCGGGAATTGCCGCCCTCGGTGCGGCGGCGCTGCTGACGTTCTGCGAGCGACGCTGGCCGGACATCCAGGAAGCCCTGATCGGGCTGATGTTCGTCTTCGCCGCCGCCGCCGGCATCCTTCTGCTGGCGGGCAACCCGCACGGCGGCGAGCATCTGCGCGACCTCCTGGCCGGTCAGATCCTGTGGGCGGGCTGGGGGCAGATCGGCGTCGTGGCCGCGCTGTCGTTCGTCGTGCTGGCAGGTCGGGCGTGGTTCGCACGGCGTGGCGGCGGCGAAGGCTTCGCCTTCTACGCGTTGTTTGCCGTCGCCGTCACCGCTTCGGTGCAACTGGTCGGTGTACTGCTGGTGTTCGCCAGCCTGATCGCGCCGGCGGTGGCAACCCGCGCCCTGGACGGAGGCCGCCGGCTGGCCGGCGCCTTCGGCGTCGGCGCCCTGGGTTACGGCGGCGGGCTTGCCGCCTCGCTGGTGCTCGATCTGCCGGCCGGTGCCGCCATCGTCTGTTTGCTGGTGCCGCTGGCCGCCGCCGGTCTGGTTGTCTGGCGCCATCCCGCCGGCGCCGACCTTTCCCGATTTCAGGCGTGAAATGGGAATCCGCATCAAACCGAGTGCAATCAGGACCGCCATCGCGCTTTCCGGATTCGAGCCCGCCTCGGTCGCTGCCGGCGGACACCAGGCCCGACAATGGCGGGCTTTGATGCGCCAATCGGCGGAATTCCCTTGCCGGTCAGGGATGTGATCCCTCGTTTATACTGCAAGGTCCCCAACAATCAGCGGTTCCCAGAATCCGCGGCAGCGTAGTGGCCGACGAAGACGATCTGATGGATCTGGATTTCACCGTGCCCGGTGCCTTCGAGTCGAAGCCCGAGCCGGAGCCGGCGCCTGTGCCGGCCGCGGAAAGTCCAGCACCGCCCCCGGAGCCGGTTCCGCCGCCGCCTCCGGCGCGTCCGCCATTGCCGCCGGCCCTGGTCGAGGCGGCCACCATGTACGCCTCGGGCAAGGAGCTCGATGCCATGCGCCGCCTGGAGGCGGCGATCAAGAGCAACGAAAATCTCGGCGACTCGACCATCCGCGCCTGGGCCTGCCTGTTCGAACTCCTGCAGGTACTCGGGCGCCAGCCCGCCTTCGATGCCCTGGCGCTGACCTTCGCACGCCGCTTCGAGAAGTCGCCGCCGGCCTGGAGCGCGTCCGCGGACGACGACAACGTGGCCGCGGAGACCACCGGCGGCCGCGCCCATGTCTCGCTCAGCGGCGTGCTCAACGTCGGCGTGGGCGAGGTCCTCAAGCAGGCGATGAAGCTGGCCGCGACCAGTTCGCTGGTGCGCATGGATGTCTCCAAGCTGACCGATGCCGACAACAATGGCGCAACCCTGCTGATGCGCGGCATCGCCGCTCTGAAACGGGCGAAGAAGGAATTCGTTTTCGGCAGCCCCGAGCACCTGGCCGAAATACTCGAAAAGAAGCTCGTGGTCGGCGAGCGTACCGACCAGGAAATGTGGCTGTTGCTGCTGGAACTCCACCAGCAGGCTTTCCACCAGGAGGCCTTCGAGGAGGCGGCGGTGAACTACGCGATCACCTTCGAGGTGTCGCCACCCTCCTGGGAGGCGCCGCCGCAGCACAGCGAGGACGCCGCCAAGGCGCCGGACAAGCCCTTGCCGCATCCCGAGACCTTTGCATTGGCGGGGCAGATGCTCGGGGTGGGTGCCGCCAATTATTCGGCGCTCGACGCCTTGCTGAAGTCGCGCGAGGAATTCGATATCGATACGCGCAAGCTGGCGCGCATCGATGCCACCGCCGCCAAGGAACTGCAGGGCGTGCTGAACCGCTTCAAGGCTGCAGGCAAGCGCCTGCGCCTGGTCGGCCTCAGCACCCTGGTCGCGGTGTATCTGGAATCACTCGGCTTTTTCGATGTCGTCGAGCTGAAGCCGCGCGCGATCTGACCGTTTCGACTGGAGTCCCATGGAGCAGTATCACGGCACCACCATCCTTTCCGTGCGTCGCGGCGCCAGCGTGGCGCTCGGCGGCGACGGCCAGGTCACGCTGGGCAGCATCATCGTCAAGGCCGGCGCGCGCAAGGTGCGGCGGCTCTACAACGAGAAGATCCTCGCCGGTTTCGCCGGCGGCACGGCCGATGCCTTCACGTTGTTCGAGCGCTTCGAGGCCAAGCTGGAACAGCACCAGGGCAAGCTGCTGCGCGCGGCGGTCGAACTGGCCAAGGACTGGCGCACCGACCGCATGCTGCGCCGCCTCGAGGCCATGCTGGCGGTGGCCGATCGCGAGCACTCGCTGATCATCACCGGCAACGGCGACGTGCTGGAACCCGAATACGGCATCGTCGCCATCGGCAGCGGCGGGGCCTACGCGCAATCGGCGGCGCGCGCCCTGCTGGAGAACACCGAGCTGGCGCCGGCCGAGATCGTCAAGAAGTCGCTCGCCATCGCCGGCGACCTTTGCATCTACACCAATCAAAACCACGTGATCGAGACGCTGGAATGACCCAGATGACGCCGGCGGAAATCGTTTCCGAGCTCGACAAGCACATCGTCGGCCAGACGCGCGCCAAGCGCGCCGTGGCCATCGCCCTGCGCAACCGCTGGCGGCGCATGCAGGTGGCGGAGCCCCTGCGCACCGAGATCACGCCGAAGAACATCCTGATGATCGGCCCCACCGGCGTCGGCAAGACGGAGATCGCGCGGCGCCTGGCGCGGCTGGCCAATGCGCCATTCATCAAGATCGAGGCAACCAAGTTCACCGAGGTCGGCTACGTCGGACGCGATGTCGACACCATCATCCGTGACCTGGCCGAGACGGCGATCAAGAACGGCCGCGAGGGTGCGATGCGCATCGTGCGCGATCGCGCCATGGACGCCGCCGAGGACCGCGTGCTCGACGTGCTGCTGCCGCCGGCGCGGGGAGTCGGTGCTAGTGATACGGCGGAGGACAGCGGCACGCGCCAGAAATTCCGCAAGAAGCTGCGCGAGGGGGAGCTCGACGACAAGGAGATCGAGATCGAGGTTTCCGCGCCCCAGGCCAGCATGGAGATCTTCGCCCCGCCCGGCATGGAAGACCTGACCCAGCAGATCCAGGGCATGTTCCAGAACCTGGGCGGCGGCAAGAAGCGGATGCGCAAGATGAAGATCCGCGATGCCATGAAGTCGCTCGCCGACGAGGAAGCCGCGCGCCTGATCAACGACGAGGAGGTCAAGGCCGAGGCCTTGAAGAACGTCGAGCAGAACGGCATCGTCTTCCTCGACGAGATCGACAAGATCGCGACACGATCGGAAGTGGGCGGCGCCGATGTTTCGCGCCAGGGCGTACAGCGCGACCTGCTGCCGCTGGTCGAGGGCACCACGGTCAGCACCAAGTACGGCATGATCAAGACCGACCACATCCTGTTCATCGCCAGCGGCGCCTTCCACCTGGCCAAGCCGTCCGACCTGATTCCTGAACTGCAGGGCCGTTTCCCCATCCGCGTCGAGCTCGATTCGCTCTCGGTCGAGGATTTCCAGCGCATCCTGACGCAGACCGATGCCTGCCTGACACGCCAGTACCAGGCCTTGCTGGCGACCGAGGACGTGAGCGTCGAGTTCGCCGACGACGGCATTCGGCGCCTGGCCGAGATCGCCTTCCAGGTCAATGAGAAGACCGAGAACATCGGCGCCCGCCGCCTCTACACCGTAATGGAAAAGCTGCTCGAGGAGATTTCCTTCGATGCCGGACGGCGCGGCGGTGAGAAGCTCGGCATCGACGGTGCCTACGTCGACGCCCGGCTGGCGGAACTGGCGAAGAACGAAGACCTCTCTCGCTACGTCCTCTAGCCGCGATGTTCGAGCGCATCGCCGGCATCGTCTTCCCGATCTATGCGATCGTCGCCATCGGCTACGCCTACGGTCGCTGGAAGAAGCCGGACATGGGCGTCGCCAACGAGCTCAACATGGACATTTTCGTCCCGGCTCTGGTTTTCTCCGCGCTGGCCGCGAAGTCTTTCGACATCGGCCAGCACCTCGGCCTGCTTGCCGGGGCCACGGCGGTGGTCCTCGGCTGTGGCCTGTTGGCCTGGCCGGTGGCGCGCCTGCTGGGCGTGCCGGTGAATACCTTCGTGCCGCCGATGATGTTCAAGAACTCGGGCAACATGGGGCTGCCGCTGGCGGTGCTGGCCTTCGGCGAAGAGGCGCTGCCGGCGGCCGTGGTCCTCTTCCTTTGCTCAAACCTGCTGCATTACTCGCTCGGTACCTGGATGCTGGACCACAAGGCTCGGCTATCGACCCTGTGGCGCGTTCCGGTGATTGCCGCGGCGCTGGCCGGGCTGGCGGTCAGCCTGTTGCAGGTGCCGGTCTGGCAGCCGCTCTGGCTGGGCATCAAGATGCTCGGCGACATCTCGATTCCGCTGCTGCTGTTTGCGCTGGGAGTGCGCCTGACGGACAGCCGCCACGCCGACTGGAAGATCAGCCTGGTCGGTGCGCTGACCACGCCCCTGGCGGGTGTGCTGCTGGCCCTGGCGGTGAACGCGACACTGGGACTGGAGGGGCGCGACGCCGCGATGCTGATCGTGTTCGGTGCCCTGCCACCGGCGGTATTGAATTACATCTTCGCCGAACGTTACAACCAGGAGCCGGACCGGGCTGCCTCCATCGTGCTGATCGGCAACACGGCATCGATGGCGATCATTCCCCTGACACTGGTATGGATTTTATGAGCCCTTGCCGCGTCACACCGTCAGGCGGGGAACCGCGCATTGACCGCGCGTGTCATATTCGGCGATACTGGCGGCGTTCCGCCGGCATGATTTCCACGGGGGCGTAATATCCTGGACTCACCTTTCCAGCCGCATGGCGGCATTCCCGCGCTGAATTCGACCCTGTTCGACATCAATCAGAGCGATGTCACCGGCAGCGTCAACATGGCCAGTCCCGGCGCGGTGGCGGACGCCATTTGCGCCATCCTCGGCCGGCGCTTTGCCGATTTCGACGAGGTCGTGCTGCGCCAGGGCTTCATCGACATCGAGGACATTTTCTGGGGCCGCTACCCGGGCTACCTGCATTGCGACACGCCCTACCACGACCTGCGGCACTCGATGAGCACGGCGCTGGCGATGACGCGCATGGTCGACGGCTACGAGGCCGCCCACGGCGGCGAGAAGCCGGCGCTCGGGGCCGAACTGGCGACGCTGGGCGTCCTGCTGGCGCTGTTCCACGACGTCGGCTTCATTCGCCGGCTGTCGGAAGCGGGTATCAAGGGCGCCTGCCTGATCCGCGAGCATGAACAGCGCAGCGTTGATTTCATGCATGCGTACCTTGCCGCCGGGCCGCTGGCGAGACATGCCGGACTGGCCGAACTGATCCACACCACCAACTTCGCGCGCCCCGCCGGCGCGATACTCGACGGCCTCGCCGCGCAATTGGTCGACCTGGGCAAGATGCTGGGCACCTCCGATTTGATCAGTCAGATTGCCGGGCGCTACTACCTCGAGCGCTGCCGGCATTTCCTGTTCCAGGAGTTCGTCGACGCCGGCGCCGACCGCGGCGTTTCGCCGAGTGGTGAGCCCATCGTGCTGTATGCCACGCCCGAGGATCTGTTGCGCAAGACGCCGGGCTTCTACGAGCACCTGGTCAAGCCGCGCCTGGAGAATGATTTCAGCCATGCCTACCGCTACATAGCCGCCCACTTTGCCGGCGACGATCCCTATGCGCGGGCCATGCAGCGCAACCTCGACTTCCTGCGCGGCATGATCGCCGAAAGCGATTTTTCTCGCCTCGCGCGCAAACCCGTGCCGCTGATGCCCTTGGCGGAATGACGCGCGGGCCATGCCCGCGTACCTGCCTGTCCGATGACGCTCCCTGAAGGCGTTGCCGCGCCCGGCGCGGGCTTGCTGGCCGCCCTGCAGCGGGCCGGGCTGATCGGGCCGCATGAGCCGGCAAACTTCGAGGCGCTGAGCGGCGGCGTTTCCTCCGACATCTGGAAGGTGAGCACGCCGCGGCGTGACTTCTGCGTCAAGCGCGCACTGCCCCGGCTCAGGGTAGCCGCGGAATGGACGGCGCCGGTCGAGCGCAATCGCTACGAAGTGGCCTGGATGCGCATCGCGCGCGACATCGAGCCGAAGGCCGTGCCCGAGATGCTCTTCCATGACGAAGGCGAAATGCTCTGCGCCATGAGTTACCTGGATCCGGCGAGCCATCGCCTGTGGAAGACCGAATTGCGCGAAGGGCGTGCCGATCCGTCTGCCGCGGCGGAGGTCGGTCGGCGCCTGGGTCGCATCCACGCGGCCACGGCCGCCAATGCCGAAGTTGCAGCAAACTTTCCGGCCAACGGCATCTTCCATGCGATCCGCCTCGAACCCTATCTCGAGGCCACGGCGGAGAAGCACCCGGACCTGCGCCGCGTGCTTTTCGATCTCAGCCGTCGCACCGGCGCCCTGCGCTCGGTGATGATCCACGGCGACGTCAGCCCGAAGAACATTCTCATCGGACCCGCCGGACCGGTGTTCCTCGATGCCGAGTGCGCCTGCATCGGCGACCCCGCCTTCGACCTGGCTTTCTGCCTCAACCACCTGCTCTTGAAATGCCTGTGGAATCCGGCGGCCCGTGCGCGCTTCGATGCCTGTTTCGCCGCGCTGGCGGCGACTTATCTGCAACAGGTCGATTGGGAGCCGGCCGCTGCCCTCGAGCAGCGCGCGGCAAGCCTCCTGCCCGGGCTGTTGCTGGCCCGCGTCGACGGCAAGTCGCCGGTCGAGTACATTCAGGGCGAAGCGGACCGGGATCGCGTGCGGCGCTGCGCCAGGTCCCTGCTTGCCGCACCGCCGTCGCGCCTGGGCGAGGTGCTGGCGGCCTGGAACAAGGAACTGGACACATGAGCAGTCTGATCAAGTCGGTGCGCGGCCGCCGCGTCTGGGATTCCCGCGGCCGCCCCACCGTGGAGGCCGAGATCACCCTGGCGGACGGCAGGACCGCGCGCGCCATCGCCCCGGCCGGCGCATCCACCGGCAGCGCCGAGGCGATCGACCGGCGCGACGGCGGCGCGGCCTTCGGCGGACTCGACGTGCAGGGCGCGCTGCAGGCGGTGAATGGCGAGATCGCCGCGCTGCTCGCCGGTCGCGACGTGCTGCGCCAGGATGAACTCGATGCCGCGCTGGTCGCGCTCGACGGCACGCCGAACAAGGCGCGCCTGGGCGGCAATGCCCTGGTCGCCACTTCCCTGGCGATCGCCCATGCCGCGGCGGTGGCGCAGAGGCTGCCACTGTGGCGTCATCTGGGCGCAGGCCGCAATGACGTTTTCCTGCCGCTGCCGGAAGTGCAGATCTTCGGCGGCGGAGCGCATGCGGGGCGCCGTGTTGACGTGCAGGACTTCATGATCATCGCCGTCGGCGCCACCGACTATGCCCAGGCCCTGGAATGGACCGCCGAGGTGTATCGCGCCGCCGGCCGGTTGATGACGGAAGCCGGCTTGCTCGCCGGCGTCGCCGACGAAGGCGGCTGGTGGCCGGCCTTCGCCAGCAACGAGGCGGCGCTGGATTTCCTGCTGCGCGCCATCGAGCGCGCCGGCTACACGCCGGGGCAGGACGTGGCGATCTCGCTCGACATCGCTGCCACCGACTTTGGTCGCGGCGGGCGCTACCGGCTTGCCCGCGACGCGCGTGAGATTGACAGCGACGGACTCGCGGAGATGCTGCTGGGCTGGCTGGCGCGCTATCCCATCGTCGCCATCGAGGACCCGCTGGCCGAGGATGACGGCGAGGGCCTGCGCAAATTCACCACTGCTGCGGGCAGCCGGGTCGAGGTCGTCGCGGATGATTTCATCTGCACCTCGGCGACCCGCATTTCCGCCGCGGCGGCGCTGGGCGCCTGCAACACCGCCCTGATCAAGCCGAACCAGGCCGGCACGGTGAGCGAAACCCTTGCCGCCTTGCGCGCCGCGCAGGATGCCGGCTGGCAGAGCATCGTCTCGGCGCGCTCCGGCGAATCCGAGGATGTCAGCGTTGTCCATCTGGCGGTAGGCTGGGGTGCGAAGCAGCTCAAGGTCGGCTCCTTCGCGCGCTCGGAGCGCATGGCCAAGTGGAACGAAGGCCTGCGCATCGCCGAAGCGCTGGGGCAGGGCGGCGGCGACCTGCCGCCACGCGAGAGCTTTCCCTGGGGAAGGTAGCCTGCGCGCTGCCATGCCCGGGTTGATCGCGCCCTGACCCGGCCCGCGATCGGCGTAGCGCCAGCGCCGACTTTCTGAAAAGGTACACCGCGCTGAGCAAGCCGGTGCGCGGCAGGAATTCCTGCGTCAGGCGGCGGACTTCCGCCGCCCCTCGATCAGCGAATACACCGCCGGCACCACCACCAGCGTCAGCAGGGTCGAGGAAATCATGCCACCGATCACGGCGATCGACAGCGGCTGGTTGGTCTCGGCGCCGGCGCCCAGACCCAGCGCGGCGGGGAACAGGGCGAGGATCACCGTGGCCGAGGTCATCATCACCGGCCTCATGCGGATCGGGCAGGCATTGCGCAGCGCGGCGTCGACCGCCATGCCCTGTTCGCGGCGCTGGTTGGTGAGGTCGACCAGCAGGATCGAATTCTTCGCCACGAGGCCGATCAGCAGCGTGAGGCCGATCATCGAGTAGATGTTCAGCGTGTGGCCGAACAGCCAAAGCGCGGCGATGCCGCCGACCACGGCCAGCGGCTGCGCCAGCATGACGATGGCGGGCTGCAGGAAGCTGTTGAACTGGCTCGCCAGCACCATGTAGAGGAGCACCAGGGCGAGGCCGAAGGCGAAGCCCATGTACTTCTGCGTCTTGCCGAACTCTTCGGCCTGGCCGATCATCTTGACCTGGTAGCCGGCGGGCAGGATCTCGGCCGCCGCGGCGCGCACCTGGGCCACGGCGTCGCCGAGCGGGATCGTGGGCGTGGCATAGAAGGTCGCCGCGTACTGCAGGTCGAAGCGGCCGATTACCGCCGGGCCCAGCTTCTCCTCGAAACGTGCCACGGAGTCCAGGCGCACCAGCTTGCCGTCGCGGTTGCGCAGGAAGATCTTCGACAGGTCGGCGGGCTGGGTGAACGCGCCCTCCTTCGCCTTGAGGCGGATGTCATAGCGCTGGCCGTCGCCGGGCTCGTCGTTGAACTTGGCGATGTCGACGCCGCCGGTCAGCATGTTCACCGCCAGCGCGACATCGGCCGTGGACAGGTTGGCATTGGCGATGCGCAGCCGATCGGGGCGGAACACCAGCTGCGGCAGGTCGAGCTGGAGGTCGGTATCGACGCGGCCGATGCCGGGCAGCAAAGCCAGCTTCTGTTGCAGTTCGCGCGTCAGGCGGCCGACCTCGTCGATGTTCTCGCCGGCGAGGACGAATTGCAGCGGCTCGCCGCGCTGGCCGCCGCCGACGATGGAAAAGGGCGCGGCGAAGGCCCGCGCGCCGGGGATGGCGGCCAGGTCGCGGCGCACGTCGGCGATCACCTGCTGCTGGCTGCGCTTGCGTTCCTCGCGCGGCGCCATGCGCACCACCACCGTTCCCTGGTTGACCTGGCCGGCGCTGCCCAGGCCGATCAGGGCGAACTCGGTGCGCACTTCAGGGTAGTTGTTGAGCACCGCCTCGACCTCGCGCAGCTTGCTGTCGGTGTAATCGATGCTGGAACCCAGCGGCGTGCGCAGCGAGACGCGGAAGCGGCCCTCGTCCTCGTCGGGGGTGAAGGTCTTGCCGATGTTGATGAAGAAGAAGCTGCTGGCGGCGACGATCAGCGCGGTCAGCGCCACCACCCACCAGCGGTGGGTCAGCGCGGAGTCGAGCAGGCGGACATAGATGCGGTCCATGCCGCCGAGGATGCCGTCGAGCAGGTGGTAGATGCGCCCGTGCTGCTTCTCGACCTTGAGGTAGCGCGAGCAGAGCATGGGGGTGAGTGTGAGCGAAACGAACAGCGAGACCAGCACGCCGAAGGTGACCACCACCGCGAAGGAGCGGAAGAACTGGCCGAGCACGCCCTGCAGGAAGATCACCGGGGCGAAGATCGAAACCAGCGAGAGCGTCGCCGCGATCACCGCGAAGACCACCTCGCGGCTGCCGTTGACCGCCGCCGAGACCGGGTCGGGATCGAGGTCCTCGCGGTGGCGGAAGATGTTCTCCAGCACCACGATGGCATCGTCGACCACCACGCCGATCAAGAGCAGCAGTGCCAGCATGGTCAGCGAGTTCAGCGTGTAGCCGAAGAAGTAGATCACGGCGATGGCGCCCATCAGCGAAACCGGGATCGCCACCGCGACAATCAGGGTCGAGCGCAGCGAGCGCAGGAAGAACCACACCACCAGTGCCGCCAGCAGGGTGCCCTCGACCAGGTGCTGCTTCAGCGAATTGACGATCTCGAGGATGAATATGGCATCGTTGGAGACGATGCTGATCCTCATCCCGGGCGGCAGCTGCGGCTCGATCTCGTTCGCCAGCTTGGCCTTGATGCGCTCGGCGATGGCCACGGTGTTGGCATTGGCGACCTTGACCACGCCGAGGCCCACGGTCATCTCGCCGTTGAAGCGCGCCAACTGGCGGTTGTCGGTGAGGCCGTCCTCCAGTTCGGCGATGTCGCGCAGGTGCACGGCGACGCCGTTGCGCTGGGCGAGGACGAGGCCGCCCAGTGCGTCGAGGCTGTGGAATTCGAGGTCGAGCTTGACCAGGTGTTCGGTGGCCTGGCCGACGACGAAGCCGCCGGCGAGTTGCACGTGCTCGGCGCCGAAGGCATTGGCGACATCCTGCGCCGAGATCGCCAGCGCCGTCATGCGCTCGGGGATCAGGTTCACCCGGATGGTGCGGTCGCGCCGGCCGCCGAGGCGGACCTCGCCGACGCCGTCGATGGTCTCGAGCTTCTTCTTGACCACGTTGAGCGCGTACTGGTTGAGCTGCTGCTGGGTGCGGTCGCCCTGCAGCGCCATCCAGAACATCGGCGAGGCGTTGGTCTCGACCTTGGCCACGATCGGCGGATCGACATCCCTGGGCAGGCGGCGCAGCACCTGGTTGACCTTGGATTGCACCTCGTTGAAGGCGACATCGACGTTCTTTTCCAGGCCGAAGGTGATGTTGATCACCGAGACGCCGGGAGACGAGGTGGACTGGATGTGCTCGATGCCGGGCACGGAATTGACTGAACTTTCCAGCAGGTTGGTCACGCTGGCATCGACGATGTCCGGATTGGCGCCCTTCAGCGCGGTGGTGACCGAGACCACCGGGAATTCGATGTAGGGCAGCCGATCCATGCCGATGCGGCTGAAGGAGATGACGCCGAACAGCACCAGCACGGCATTCAGCATCCACGCCAGGACGTGGCGCTTGACCGATAGCTCGGGCAGGGTCATTTCGCTTCGGGCTTGTTCGGCTGCTCGGGCTTCTTCGCCGTGGCGTCAGCGCCGACTCCCGCCCCGGTGCCGGTCTTGCCACCCGGTTTGGCCGGCTCCTTGATCGCCACCACGGCATTGTTGGTGAGGAAGCCGGCGCCGTCGAGCGCGACGGTTTCGCCGCCCTTCAGCCCGTCGAGGATCTCGACGCGGCCGCCGCGCTTGGCGCCGGCCTTGACCACTTTTTGCTGCGCGCGCTTCTGGCCCTCGACCTCGGCGATGACATACACCACTTTGCCCGCCGGGCGGAGCACCACGCTTTGCTCGGGCACCGTCAGGGCGGTGGCCTTTGCGGCGATGCGCACCGTGGCATTCACCGTGCCGCCGCCGCGCAGCAGGCCCTCGCGGTTGTCGATGTCGGCCAGCACGTCGAGCGTGCGGCTGCCTTCGACGATGCCGGGACGGATCTCGTGGATGCGGCTTTCGAATACCTTGCCCGGGGCCAGCGGCGAGGTCATGCTCACCGCCTGGCCGGGGGCGAGGCGGACGGCCGCGACTTCGGGGAAGGGCAGGTGGGCGCGCAGCTTGTGCGGGGCGACCAGCTGGAACATCGGGTCGCCGACCTTGACGTAATCGCCGGGGGCGACGATCTGGACCTCGACGATGCCGTCGAGCGGCGAGGTGACGCGGGTCTTTTCCACGGCACGACGGCTGTTCTCGGCACGGGCGCGGGCGGCGGCCAGTTGCTCATTGACGGCGGTGCGCTGCGCGGCGATGTCCTCGCCGGCGTTCTTCGACAGGAAGCCCTTCGCCACCAGCGCCTGCTGGCGCTCCAGCAGGCGGTCCTGCTGCGTCGCCAGGGCGGCGAGCCGGCGTGCATCGGCCTCGTCGGCACGATTGGCCAGCGTCGTGTCGCCGGCGTCGATCACGGCCAGCAATTGCCCTTTCTTTACGCGCTGCCCGGTGCGGGCCAGGACCTGCACGACGCGCCCCGGCACTTCGGCGCCGACCTTGGGATCGGCCAGCACTTCCAGGGTGCCGAGGGTTTCCTCGACCACTTCGAATTCGCCGCTGCCGACCTGGGTCACGGTGATCAGCGCCGGCGGCGGCCCGGCCTTCTTTTCCTCGGCCTTCTGGCCGCAGGCGGCGAGCAGGAGGAGGGCGAGGCCGGCGGCGAATTTCCTTGGCATCAGGGCAGGACCGATTCGAGGGCGAAGAGTTCCGCGACGCTTTCGCGCCGCCGGATCAGGTGAGCCTGCGCGCCATCGACCATGACTTCAGCGGCACGCGGGCGACTGTTGTAGTTCGATGCCATGGCCATGCCGTAGGCGCCGGCCGACAGGATCGCCAGCAGGTCGCCTTCCTGCAGGGCCAGTTCGCGGTCATGGCCGAGGAAGTCGCCCGACTCGCAGACCGGGCCGACGATTTCGTAGGGCATCGGCGCGGCCGCCGCCGTGTCGCCAGCGCCGACTTTCACGATGTCATGCCAGGCGTCATACAGGGCCGGGCGCATCAGGTCGTTCATCGCCGCGTCGACCACGGCGAAATGCTTGGCCTCGCCATGTTTCAACACCTGCACCCGCGTCAGCAGCAGGCCGGCATTGCCGACCAGGGAACGGCCGGGCTCGAAGACGAGGCTTTCCTTCCTGTCTGCGAGTCGTTCGAGCATGGGGCCGAGGTAGTAAGCGGCGGGCGGCGCGGGCTCGTCGGCACGGTACTGAATGCCCATGCCGCCGCCGAGATCGATGTGATCGAGGGCGATGCCGGCAGCAGCGAGGCGGTCGACCAGGCCGAGTATCTTGTCCGCGGCTTCGGCGGCGGGCGCCGGGTCCAGCAGTTGCGAACCGATGTGGCAGTCGATGCCCTTGATCGCCAGTCCCGGCAGGGTCGCGGCACGTTGGTAGAGGTCGAAGGCTTCGTCGAAGGCGACGCCGAACTTGGCGGTCTTGAGGCCGGTCGAGATGTAAGGGTGGGTGCGGGCGTCGACGTCGGGGTTGACCCGCAGCGAGACCGGCGCGCGCCGGCCCAGTTCGACCGCGACGGCGTTGAGCTGGGCCAGCTCGCTGGCCGATTCGACGTTGAAGCAGTGGATGCCGGCCTCCAGCGCCAGGCGCATTTCCTCGCGCGATTTGCCGACGCCGGAGAACACGATCCTGTCCGCCTTGCCGCCGGCGGCAAGGACGCGGGCCAGTTCGCCGCCGGAGACGATGTCGAAGCCGGCGCCGAGGTCGGCAAAGAGCTTGAGGATGGCGAGGTTGGAGTTGGCCTTGATCGCGTAGCAGATCAGGGAGCGATCGACCAGGCCGTGGGCCTGCAGGCTGTCCCGATAGGCCTGATAGGCAGCGACCAGCGCGGCGCGTGAATAGACGTAGCAAGGTGTGCCGAACGTCGCCGCAATGTCTGCCAGCGCCATCGACTCGACTTGCAGGCCCCGCGCTCCCGGTTTTGTCAGGCTCATGGGCGGGACTGAGTCCGCGTTTCGGCGGCGCTCACGGAGCTTGTGCCGGAGGATGGAGCCAGCGATGCCTTCTGGGGTGCTTGCGGCGGTAGTGTCAGCGGGGTCTTGGTGCCGCAGCCAGCCAGGACGGCCAGGGTCGCGGCGGCGATCACGAGTGAGGGCATCAGGCGCATGGTTTCGGAGCCGGGGGCAAAGGATCAAGGACGGTAGTATATGCGGCACGCGGCGGGGCCGGCTTCTGTATCCTTCAGCCCGCGAACAGGAAAGGAAGACGCAATGGACGAAAGGGAATTCACGCTCGCGGCGGATGCCGAGTTGTCGCGCATCGAGGCGGCGCTTGAGATCGCGAGCGAGAACGGGCCCGCCGAATTTGACTTTGAGACCAAGCCAGGCGGCATCATTGAAATCGAGTTCGAAAACGGGTCGAAGATCATCGTCAATCGCCATACGGCGGCGCGCGAGATCTGGCTGGCGGCCAAGTCGGGCGGCTTCCATTTCCGTCCCGAGCACGGCCGCTGGATCGGTACCCGGGATGGCGAGGACCTGATGGCCGCCCTGTCGCGGACGGTATCCGAGCAGGCCGGCGTTGGCGTGACGCTCTAGGGTTTCTTTTCCGCCGGCTTGGGTGCGGCCGCTTTTTCGGCCGCGGGTTTCTCGCCAGCCGCTTTTTCTACCGATGGTTTTTCGCCCGGCGGCTTCTCAACCGGTTTGGGCTTTGCGTCCTGCACGGGTGCCGGCTCCTGTTTCGCGTTGTCCTTTTCCTCGTCGGCCGGCGGCGGCGCGGGGAGCAGCTCCTTGTAAACCAGCTCCTTGCCCGACTTGCCGGCCGGGTCGTTGGCGACGATCGCCATCAGGCCTTCGGGTGCTTCGGGCCAGCTTTCCGGCACGTTCTTCAGGGCGTGCTCCATGAAGCCGATCCAGATCGGCAGTGCCGCCGCGCCGCCGGTTTCGCCGCTGCCCATGCGCTTGGGTTGGTCGAAGCCGATCCAGGCGACCCCGACGACGGTCTGCTGGTAACCGCAGAACCAGGCGTCGATGTAGTCGTTGGTGGTGCCGGTCTTGCCGGCGAGGTCGCTGCGCTTAA
>JALHNN010000001.1 GCA_022843505.1 Sulfuritalea sp. | reverse complement strand
CAGGTCATCGGATCAACAAACAACGGCCCCGTGATGCAGCCCACGATCACCCCCGGCGCAGCCAGCGGCTACCAGAGTTTCGCCGGCATCAGAATCAATGTTACCGACCGGGGATTAGCCAGCCAGAGCGTCACAGTCTATCAGGCATACAACACGGTCTCCGGGACTGATTATTCGGCGGAGGCCCTGAGGGCGAGCATCAACGCAGCTTCGTGGTCGGGGGCGCAAACGCTGACATGGAACGACGGGGCCTCGGCGCGGCCAATCCCGAGCGCGTTTTTCATGTATTTCCCGTTTTATCTCAACCGGGCCAGGTTGTCCGCGATGCGGGCTATTCGGATCGCGTAGCAAGCAGATGGACCTGCACCAATCATTCGGCATCGGCGACGCGGCCCATTACGCCTTCCGCCCCTTGGTCTGGTTCATCGACCTGATATGGGGAACCGACCTCATGCAATGCGAGAAGTGCAAGCGGCGCCGTTCCAGATGGAACTCCCGGTTTGCGGTCCCGCGATGGATGGCCCTTTTGGCCGTGACTCTGCTCGCCGTGATTGCAACCCTATTGACATGGTAGCCGCCCAGCATGAGCACTCCATTTCTGGCCCTCGCTCCGTTTACCCCAAGGGTGGTGGACATTCCGTATGTTCCGTTCCTCCCGACTTGCCTCGACTGCACGGACTGCACGGAAGATGGCGGGGATTCCCCCTATGACCCGGACGAGGGGTTCACAGTGAAAGCGGGAAGAATAGACCTTGAAATCGACGACGAGGAGAAGGCCGTCGTCTTCACCAACCCATTCCCATCTCCACCCAGGGGCGTCACGCTGACCGTCCTGATTCCTGAAGACGGATACACCATCAGCGCATCGGTCGAGATAGGCACGATAACGGCTGACGGTTTTACTGCCCGGCTTGGGGCGATCATTCCGGCCGAAGGCTACGTCCTTTCATGGATCGCCGTCCTCTAATCAACATGCACAACAGAATCATTATCACCCTGGCAGCGATCCTGTGTTTTGGCGTCCCCCTGTCGGCCCAGCAATTGATCAGCGATCTCAACGTGCAGAGGTCCGTTCGCATCGGTTCAGCCTCAACCGGTTCAATCACGCCCGATCAGATCACTGCCAGCGTCAACGACTACAACCCAACCGGGCTGGCTACCGCACTTCTCCTTCGCCTCAGTTCTGACGCCTCGCGCACGATCACCGGCATCGCCGCCGGCACGACCCCGGCGGGCCGCTCACTGGTCCTATCCAACGTCGGGGCACAGCCGATCATACTCGCCAACGAGAGTTCCTCCAGCGCCGCTGCCAACCGATTCGCCATCGGAGGGAGCTATACGATTCCGGCGGGGGCCGGCGTGTCGGTTCTTTACGACGGCACGGCCTCCCGGTGGCGGCTTGTGAGCACGACCAAGGAGGGACTGGCCGGGGATTTCCAGCCGCTCAGTTCCAATCTCACCATCTTTGCCGGCATCACTCCTTCCGCCAACACGCAGAGCTTTCTTGGTGCGGCCGACTATTCTGCCATGAGAACCCAGCTGTCTCTGGTACCCGGCACCGATGTAATCGGCGTTCCGGGTTCCTCGGCTGAGGGCGATCTGCTGTATCGCAATGCAACCGTTTGGACGCGCCTTCCACGCGGCACGACCGGACAGGTGCTGGCGTCCACGGCAACGACTATTGCATGGACGGCTGCCTCCTCTGGAATGACTAATCCCATGACCACGGCGGGAGACGTGATCAAGGGCGGCGCATCGGGCACTCCGGAAAGACTCGCTATTGGGACCAACGGACAAGTGCTGAAGGTCGTGGGAGGCGCGCTCGCGTGGGACACCGATAGCGGCGGCATGACCAATCCCATGACCACGCTTGGGGACATCATCAGGGGCGCGGCATCGGGCACCCCGGAAAGACTTGGCATTGGGACCGAAGGACAGGTGCTGAAAGTTTCTAGCGGCGTAGCGGCGTGGGGGACGGATAGCGGTGCTGGCAGCCTCACGCTGGCGCGATTCACGCCTTTGGACAATCAACCCCCCGCAGCGACCTTTTCCACCTTTGACACGCGAAACTCGATTGCCCTTCTCGACTACGATGCGGACACCAATGAGAGCGCCGTTTTCGTCGGGACAATCCCGGACGGTGCGGACTTCACCACAGGGCTGTCGGTTCGCATCATGTGGATGGCATCAACCGCCACGAGCGGCAATGTCGTCTGGACGACGGCTTTCGAGCGGTGCAACGGAAGCAACCTAAACAGCGACAATTTTGCTGCGGGAATTGATTCCGCTCCGGCTCCGGCGAACGGAACGAGCGGAATAATCACCGTGACCACCATCAATCACTCCGGAGCCCAGATCGGGGGTCTGGTTGCCGGAGACCTGTTTCGCGTGAAATTAACCCGCAACGCCACAAGCGGCAGCGACACCATGACCGGCGACGCAGAACTCATCGCCATTGAAATTCGCCAGCAATGAAGGCCCGTATTTTCATCGTCTTCGTCATCCTCGCGTTGGCCGCGCCCGTTAAGGCGGCGAGAAATTTTGTGTCAGCATCGTCCCAACAACTGGTGATTACCTCCGGTTTGGCGACCCCCCCGATGACGTTCGCCTGTTGGTTCAAGCCGGCCAACATCACGGCGACCACGGTCATCATGGGCGTCTTTGCTCCCAGCGATGACGGACACTACCTGATATTCCGTGGGGCTGACGCGGGAGATCCTCTTACTGCAACCTCCAATCGGCAGTCCGTCCTCGCCGCCAGTGCCACAACCGGGACATCTGGAATAGTCGCCGATACGTGGTACCATGCCGCCGGAGTTTTCAATAGCACGACCGACCGCCGCGTGTTTCTAAACGGCACCAAATTCACAAATGCGACTTCGGTTTCTCCGTCCGGATTTACCAAAACAGCCATTGGGGCATTTACGGGATCGAGCACAATTCTGTACTTCAGCGGGGACATCGCCGAGGCGGCAATCTGGTCCGTCTCGCTTACCGATGCCGAGGTGGCATCGATGGCAAAGGGTGCGTCGCCGCTTATGATCCGGCCCCAGTCGCTGGTGGACTATTGGCCGCTGATCGGACGCACCACCAACGAGAATGGGATCAAGGGCAACATCCTCACAAACACAGGGACGACCGTCGCCGTCCATCCGAGGATTTACAAATGACTTTTGATCGTGACTCTATGTTCCTGCGGCTGTAACCGTCGGGCACCCAAACAGAACCATGCCGAACGTACTTCCAATCACCATTCAGATGGGGGCGCTCCCCCCCAATGTTCGGTGGACGCCGCAGCAGCTTGGTGACGCGATTGCGGGGGCACTTACCCTTGTTACGAGGGGAACCTATCTGCTTCCGCTTGGGGGATCGACGGAGCCCACCTCGGGACCGAATCCGTGGTTCAAGAACGATTCAGAACTGTGGGTGTGGAGTGCTACCGCCGGGGAATATATCCCGCTTCCCCTGAATTCCCTGTCGTTGGAATATTTCGTCGGAATTGCCGCCCCGGACGCGACCAAGTATCAATTCTGGATCGAGACGAGCGGCGTCAGCTCGCCAGTCGGCTCGCCCCTGGCACTAAAGACCTACTACAACGGCGCATGGACCGATGTGTATGCCAACAGGCCGACGCTTACGGCGGTCAATGCGTTGATTGCGGCAGCAGTCGCGACGTTGCAGCCGCAGATCGATGCACTAGAAACTGACGTGACCGATCTGCAAACGGACGTGACCGATCTTCAGACGGATGTTTCGGCATTGCAGGATTCGCTCATCAATTACCCCATCTCCGTCTGGCTCACGGCTGATCAAACGGTCCCCATTCAGGGAGCCGCGACATTCACGAAACTGCTCTTCAATAATGCCGTCGTTGATCCGGACGCGGCCTACGATTCCGGAAACAGTCAATTCGTCGCCCCCAAGGACGGCATCTACAGTGTTTCGTGCGAGCTTCAGATCGACAACGACACCGGAGTTTCCGGCGGCATGGAATTTGCCTTAGCCATCTTTAAGAACGGGGGGAGTTACAACGGTTCCGGAATGGCCATCGGATCGCCCCCGGGAGACCGATGGTATCCGCAGGTCTATACCCTGGTCCAATTGGCCACTGGCGACATCATCGACTTCAGGATGTCTGCCGCTGACGGGGTTGGCGCCGGAAATGTCACCGTGGCCGGAGCCGGCGGAAACTCATCCGCCTCAATCCTTCTGGAGCGGGCACTATGATCGCCGAGATCGCATCTCCAACGGTGAGTATCGAACGCACGGAGGATGCGGAATGGGCGCTTTCGATGTTTCTCAACCGGGACATTTACGAGGCCATGCGGGACGACGCTTGTCCCGACGATCCGGCCAAATTGATGGGGACCAAGATTGACCTTCCGGGCGGGATATTCCTGAAGGCCAACCTTGAAGATGGAGCCCCCTGCGGGGTGTTCTGGCTGCTTCCGAGAGAGGGGGGATACGAAGCGCACACCGCCCTTCTTCCCACCTGTCGCGGCGCGATGGCCGTCTGTGCGGCGAAGGAGGCAATCCGCTGGGTGTTTGACAATACGGATGCCAGGGAGATTACTTCATACGCTTGGAGCGACACCCCTCAGGTAAAATGGTTTTGCCGGTCGGTCGGTATGACTGCCCGGAACACGACCGATTGGCCGAACACGCGAAGCGGCCGACCGGTGAAAATAACGTACTACGGAATCCGGCGCGAGGAGGTCAAATAACATGCCAGTAGTCCCAGTTTTAGCGGCCATTGGAGGGGGCAGCGCCGCGGCCGGCGGACTTGCTCTGGCCGGAACCGTGGGCGGATTGGCCCTGACCGCCAAGGGCCAGTCCGATGCCCGCAAGGCAGCGGACGCAGCCGCTAGGGCGGCGACTGAGGCGGCAGCCAGGGCCGAGGCGGATGCCCAGGCCGAGGCCATTGCCGAAGCCGAAGCCCAGGCCGCTGCCAAGGCGGCTGCTCCACCCCGTCCGTCACCGACCGTGGACATCAACTCTCTTGACGCCCAAGCCCGCGAATTTGCGCGCCGCAACGCCATTGAGGGCATGGCGCTAGAAAACGAGCTGTCTCCCGAGCTTGGCCGGCTCCGCACCGGCTCGGTCATGTCGCTGATCAATTCCATCGCCCGTCAGCCGGGCGTGGATACGATCAGTAATCGGATTGCTGGTCAGGCCGGTTCCGAAGTGGAGGCTGGGTTGCTGCGGGGTGCCATTGCCCGGTCCCGGGAGGAATTGGGATTGGGCGGAAAGCTGCCGCTCGATGTCCAGAATGCCGTGACGCGCCGGGGGCTGGCGACGGCAGGGACTGTGGGCGGCGGCCTTGGCCTCGGCCGGGACGTTGTTGCCCGAGACCTCGGACTGACAAGTCTCGATCTTCTCAATCGGAGGCTGCAAACGGCCGGCACCCTTGGAGCGGCCGAGGCCGGCCTTCAGCAGGAGGGGCGGCGTGACCTGTACGACAGCGGGGCGTTTCTCGCGAGTCTCCAGTCCGGTGACTTTGCCCGCGCGCTCGCCGCATCCCAGCTTGGGCAATCCATCGCGACTCCCCAGACCGGCCTCGATCCATCGTCGGTGGTCAATCTGGCAGTGGGGAACACCAATGCGCTCGCCCAGCAGGCGCAATTCGACGCGACCCTCGAAGCCATCAAGGCTGATCAGGCCATGCAGGCGAAGAACTTTGCGGCGACCCAGAAGGCGAATCTGGCTGCCAATCAGGCGGCGAATCTGGCTGCCAATCAGGCGGCTGCGGCGAATCAGACTTCCCAGATTGGCTCCCAATTGTTAGGCGCTGGCATGGGCCTCCTGACGAACCTTGCGGGAAAGAAGCCAACGCCAAAGCCGGTCGCTCCCAAGCCGGCCGTGCCGCTTCCAACGTTCAGCACCCCGTATGTTCCGATCAAAAACTACGGTCTTGGGGGAGGAGGCTGATATGGCTGTCACAACTTCAGGCGCTCGCTCAGGTGTGCTCCCGGGGATCAATTACGGTGACCCCCGATTGCTGGCTCCGACTCCCAGGGCACTTGGGACTATCCGGGAAATCGGGAACACCGGGAACATGGGCAACACCGTGGACATCGGGGCCGCGGTGGGGCAGGGCATGGGCCTGACACGGGCCCTTTTGCAGATTTCAGAAGAGGCCAAGGCCCGTCCGCTTCGTCAGCAGCTTGCCGAAATCCAGCTTCAGGAGGCTGTGGCGCGGTCTCCCGTGACCACGCAGCTTGCGCAGCTGGAGCTTGGGGAGGCGCAGCGCCGCGCTTCCATTCCCAATCAGATTGTTGAGTCTGTTGACATCACCGGGGGCGAACGCCGGATGCGCCCACTGGACATCGACGCCGGATTCGGGAACATCGAGGCCGTCGAGGAGTTCACCCCCCGGGTCAGGACCACCACCGGGCGCGAAATCGGCGTCGGGGGCACCGAAAGACCTTTCACTCGCACGGATACTCTGGCGACGGGTCAGCAGATTCAATCGGAGGCTGACAAGGCGGCGTCGCTGGCCGAGTCGAGACTGGCGCAAGCGCGGATCGCTGAGATGCGGGCCACGACCTATGACGAACTTTCCAAGGCCAAGGCGACCACCGACGCATTGCGGGCCGAAAACGACAGGATCAAAGCGGACGCTGCGGCGGCGCGTGTGCAAAATGCATTGAATGATCCAGGCTGGACCAATGTCCGGTCCGGGGAGGACCCGACCACCGGGGAACTTGTGGTTAATCAGGTCAGCCGGGCCACGGGGGAATTGAGGGCCATTAGAACGGGACAGCGCGCATCTGCATCTAGCATCGACCGGTTAATCTCGGCCCTATCTGGCCCTCCATCTGCCGAAACCCAGTCCGAAACCCCGTCATTCGCAACCGAAGCAGAGGCTGAGGCTGCCGGCGCTGCTGGACTTCTGAAGCCCGGCACGAAAATTATGATCGGTGGAAGACCGGCCCGGTGGCAGTAGCATTCAGTCATGCCCGTTGTTTACGACCAAGAGCCAGCGACAGGTGGCCGCATTGTCTATGACAGCACGGCGACAGGCACATGGGCGGACTACGATCCGGTAGCGACCGCCAAGGAAATCGCAGCGCAGGAGGAGAAGCTGGCCCGCATTCGAGCGAGGGAAAACCTTCCGGAGTTCCGGGTAAGGGTGGCCGACACCTACCCAGTCCCGTTCTTCGGGGATGTCCCGCTGCCCAAGGCCATCGCCGGGAAAGACCTGTTTACCATACCTGAGCCAATCGTCGCTTTCGGGTCCGAGGCGGTGAAATCATTTCCGTCCATGGCAGCCGGAGCTGCGGCGGCATCGGCTGCGATGCCGGCCGCCACGCGGGTGGGTGGGGCACTCTCGTCTATTCCAACCCCCGCCACCCGTGTTGCCGGAGCAGCTGCTCGCTTGGGCATACCGCTCGTGGCCGGAGCGGCCGGGGCAATGGGCTTGCGGACCGCTCAGGACGTTGCGCTTCCTGAAATCCTTCCGGAGAGTCTTGCTGACCTGTATCAGCAATCGGCAGTTGCCGCGGACCTCAATCCAGTGGCCGCGATGCTGGGTCAGTTTGCGGGAAGTGCAGGCGTGTATCGCCCGGGACTTCCGATTGGAACCGCCGTGGCGGCTCGCCGAACACTGCCCGTCATAACCGGAGCAATTGGCGGCGGCATCGAGGGCGCGCAACAAATCGCGACCGGAGAATTTGATCCGCTTAAACTCGGAATAGCGGTCCTCGGGTCGGCGGCCCTCAACAAGGAGACGGGCCTCAGTAGGAAAATCGCTCCCCACCTGGTTGCCGCTACCCCGAAGTCCTCACCACCCATCGCGCGCGAAATCGAGGACATAAGCGAGAAGCTTAGGAAATTTATCGATAAACCGAAGTCCTCGCAAATCCTGGCCGAGCCTTCCGCCAAGGGGGCCAGCGTTGCGAACATCGCCACCGAAGTGGCCACGCAAACCACCGGAAGCCCGTTCGCCCTTCAGTCCAAGTTGAACGAGGGGGTCGCTGCGGTGAAGCAGCCGGAAGCGGCAATTCCCCCGAATCAAGCCGATGCGATTTCTGCCTTTGGAGGTGCGCCGTTCAAGTCCGCCGAGGAAAGCGCAGCTGTCTTTACGCAGGCTGCCGCACGGGACGCAGCCAAGGAGCGACGAATCCAGTCTCTCGTCGATCAGTTGTCTGGGGGCGACGATGTGACCCGGCAGACGATTCTCGGGCGAAGGGGGAATCTGTCGGAAGATGATTTCATTTCGGCCCTTGAAGGGGCATTGGATTTCCAGCGGAGGCCGCAGGCACAGCCGGACATCCTGGCCGCAGAAGTGGCCCGGGAAGCCGAGCGGAGGGCCGCGACGCCGCTCACTGGGGAAGTGGTGGAAAGCGCCGGGGCCATCGTTCCGGAAGAACTTGGGCTTGTTTCGGATGTGCGGCTGCCGGAGGGCGCACCAGGGTCCGGGCTGCTTGGCGACATACGGGCGCGAAATGTCGGCCGGGCGATGGCCGAGGCCGGGGGAGAGCTTGCGTCGGCCGTTCCGGCAGCGGACCCCCGCGCCGCCTACATTCGTACCGCGCTCGAATCGCCCGGCATCGATTTCCAGTATTCCGTCTTCCGCCCCGGCGAAGGATACCCTTCCGCCGTTCAGGTGGACATCATCTCCCCGCAAGGCGAGAGTTTGGGCTCAACCAACGTGAGGGAGTTGGGGCAGCACGGGGTCAAGGTGCCAGAGGTTCCCGACTGGGTGCCTCAGGGGAGGTACATGAGGGATGAACTGGACGCTTTAATCAGACAAGGAGACCCCAATGCCATTCAAATCGAAAGCCCAGCAACGCTACCTGTACGCGAACAACCCGAAGGTGGCGCGAGAATTCGCCTCGAAGACGCCGACCTACAGCAAGCTCCCCGAAACGACCTGCGGCAAAGGCCGCTGCAAGAACCACGGACGGAAGTAGAACAATTGCTGGCGGCGGCTCCTGACGCTCCTGCCGCCACGCCCCGTTCGGCGGAGGCTACGGCGCTGGCTTCTCGGATGCGGCAACAGCGGGGGGCGATCAACCCAAACATTCTGTCCCCGATCGTAGGCGCGGGCGGCGGCGCGGCCTACGGTGGCACGCAGGGTGAAACCGTGGAAGAGAGGGTGAGAAACGCCGCCCTCTATGGCTCGCTTGGTCTTGGTGCTGGATCGCTGGCTGGCGCGGTCGGAGCGAAGGCATTCTCCAGGCCCATCAGGAACTACCAGTCTCCGGAGCTGAAGAAGGTGGCCCAGATGCTGACGCCGAAAGAGACCAAACCCAGCCTGTTTCAAAAACTTTCGGACGGATACGGCAACTTCCGCTACCGGTACAACACGCAGTTCGCCCCGCTTGGAGAGGCGCAGCGAGCCCTTTGGAAGTTATCGGGAAGGATGTTTTCCCCAGGGCGCTATTACGATCTTGAGCGCAGCTTTGAGAGACTGGCGGGTGCTCCCGTTCAGGCCGAGGGGGAGGTTGAATTGCTTCAGCGGGTGATCGACAAGCTGCCACGTGATGATGTCCCTCATCTTGATTCTTATCTGGTATTGGCCCGCATTGAAGACCGGCTCATCAAGACCGGCGAGGACAACATCCGCCTAAGCGACGCGGTGGCCAAGGCCCAGGCTGAATTGGCAGCCGCCACCGCCGCCAACCAAGCCAACCCCGGCGTCCGAAATTCCGCTGCCGTGATCGCCAAGCGCGAGGCGCTGTCGTCCGCTACAAAAAAGCTGAAGGAGGAGTACGACCGCAAGCGCGTGGGCGACTGGTCCATTGCCGAAGCTCAGAGGGGACTGTCAAAGCTTGAGCAAGAGATTGGACCCGATGCGTTCGCACGCATAAAGCAGGCCGCTAGAGAGCACCAAGCGATTGCTCGCCGCGCCCTGCAAATTCAGGTTGATTCGGGTCGGATGCCTCAGGAGTTGATGGACCGCGTGATCGAGTCCAATGACTTTTACGCACCGTTCAAAGTGCTGAAGCACTACGAGGCGGACGACCCGTTCGTCAAGGGGGCGGGCTCCGGGAGGGTCCCGACGATGGAAAGCCTCGTCAAGAAGATCACCGGCATTGACGACGTGGATGTTCGGATCGACAGCCCGACCAACGTCACCGCCGAGCAGGTTTACAAGGGCTATATTCTCGCGCAAAAGAACCGGAAGATGCGCGAACTGGCCACGCTCGCTCGCATCGACCCGGAGGGCACCTATGTCCGCCATCTCGGCGCCGATGAGAAGCCACGCATCGGCTACGAAAAGGTGAACTATCTGGTCAACGGACAGCCGAAGTCTCTGGAGGTTGATAAAAAGATTGCCGCGGCGCTTAACGGTGCGGATGCGAACGAGACCGACATCCTGCTTCGCTCACTTGGGCGCGCATCAGCCCTGTTCAAGTTCGGCGCCACCGGGGCCAGCATTCCGTTCAATCTCTCCAATGCCTTCGTGTTCGATCCACTCAGGCTTTCGATCATAAGCAGGTACGGCTTCAAGAGCCCGAAGGACTTCCTGTGGACCCTGTATGAGTGGCCCAAGGCAATGTTCAGTTCTGCCAAGGGCAACTTGGGGGCTGCCGTGGGGGTTCCTCCCGGAGAGCTGTATGACCAATGGATTCGCTCGGGTGCCGCCAACTCGACGCTTGCAAGGCAAATGGTGCCGGAGGCGTTCACGGCCCGACTCCCGAAGGAGGCCAAGCTGGGGGAGACGCTGGTGACGAATAATTTTGGCCTTGGCGCACCCCTGAAGCTCGCGGCCCTTCTCTCCAATACGCTGGAGGAAACGACGAAAATATGGGGCCTTCAGCGCGCCATGCGAATTGAACGGCTGGACAGCCTGCCGCCGGCGGAGCGGGCCAGAAAGTGGGCGGAGATCGTGACCGAGGTTCGCAACTATGCCGGTTCTCCCGACTTCATGCGCAAGGGCGTCTCCATGCGTCCGCTTAATATACTCATGCCATTCCTCAACCCTAGGTGGCAGGGTGCGACCAACGATTTTGCGCGCCTCAACCCGTTTCGGCGCGGAAACGCCAAGGATGCCGGCGCGGCCTGGACCCGGATGACGGCATTGCTCGGCATTCCGACTGCCGGTTTAATGGTCTACAATCTCTCCAGCCCCGAGAACGAGAAGGATTACAAGCTGATCCCTCAGGACGAGCGTGATCGGTACTTCCACATCCCGCTTTACAGGGATGCGGAGGGAAAGCCCACGATTCTTCAGACCGAGAACGGCGGATACTACTTCAATAACCGGGACGGTGCTGCGCTGCGCGGATACTACCGCATTCCCAAGCGCGAGTTCACCGGTCTGGCCGCCAACACCATCGAGGACTTTATTGTCTACGCCAAGGACACCGATGAAGGCTCTTTCAAGCAGCTGGCGGCGAACTTCGGTGAGGGCTTCCTTGAAACGATGTCTCCCGTTTCCATCCGCGGGGACACACTCGGGGAACGAGCCATGTCAGCGGCGTCCGGCGTTAACCCGGCCTTGCGCGTTCCGGTTGAAGTTGGCCTCAACACGAGCCTTTACACCGGTAGAAATATCGTGCCAGAGAGCCGCATGGCTGCGTCCCCGCACCTTCAGTTTTCGCCTACCACTCCCGAGTTCTACAAGGATACGGCGGCTGCGTTGCCCGCATGGGCCCCCGACACGTTGCGCAGTCCGGGAAAGCTCCAATACATCACGGAGGGATTGACCGGCGGATTCAGCCGGCAATTCGCCTCCCCGAAACTGAGTCCCGGGAATCCCGCCGGAGAAAGCAGCCCGCTTCTGAACAGATTCTTCCGTTCCGAGCGCGTTGAATCGAAGGCCCTTCTTGACGCCGCCAAGGAAGCGGAGCGGGGCCGCGCCGACCAGCGCATCCAGGAGCAGGATCTTGGCGACACCATCGTCAACGAGATGACTGCTGCGCCTGACGCAGCGCGGCAGACGTTTTTGCGGTACAAGGATCAGGGGGTCATCAACGAAAGGGTGGAGGGGTATATTCGCGACGGCCTGACCGATGCCGCTCGGGGCCTGACCTACGAGGACAGGGTGATCAAGCGGTCATTCGCCATCAGTGGGGGCTTCCGGGCCAAGCATTACGCCCAAAAGCTTGCGTCGATGACCCCCGATGAACGGATCGCCTACATCCGGGATCAGGCGCGGAAGGGGCTTCTCTCCGAGGAAGTGGCCGCACAGTTGGCCGTGGAGATGGGGCTACAGGCAAGCAACCCCTCCCCGTGACCACCCCCAAAACCAACAAGACCGAGTTCATGCGCTGGGCCAACGAGCACAGCGAGGAGGTGCCAGCCCCCCAGCTTTTGGCTCGGTATCGCGAAGCGTCTCCGGAGGGAACTTCATTCGGATGGTGGCTGCGCAACCGCAACTTCTCAGCCTTCAACCGCCTTTACAATGGATGGTGGCTGCGCAATCCTGGGCTGTTCGGGCGCGTTTACGAGACTCGGGATTGTACTGGAAAAATCTGAATACCTGTGTCTGAATGGCGCAATGGAACTAAACGGACGTAGTGGACTTATCAAACCGCCGGGGATGCAACTCCGGGATGCCGAACTGAAGATCGGGGAACTCGAACGGAAACTGGAATGGGCGTTGAATCGAGTGGCCTATCTCATGGTCGCGGTGCAGGCCCTGGGCACGCACGCCAACCTGACGCCGGACCAGGCCCGCACCATGACGGACGAGTTTATCGCCAAGCGCGAGATGGAGGAGCACGAGAAGATGAAGGAGCAGTTCAAGGCCGGCGTGGCCAACGGCACAGCCCCCGGCTTCACGATTGTAAACCGCGATGAAGCGCCTCCCGGGCCGGCCAGCCAGTAGCGAATCGCTGCTGGACGAGGAAATCCTCCCTGACGATCTCTCGGTCTCAGCCGACGAGACCGTGGCTCTCGCCGTACCGGAAAAGGACTTCGACGCCTTTTCCCCTCACCTGATTGTCCGGGCCCCGGACGGGAAAAGGTTTCAGGTAGCGGTCGATGCCGCGGCCAACAGGGCCCGGCTTCAGGTGGTCCTCAGCCGTATGGGAACCATCATCGACAAGGCACTTCAGGACGCGGAGACGGTCCAGCCGGAAGGCATCGACCTTCAGAGATTGACCACAGCCGTGTCCACATTTGTGGACATGTCCGTGGCTGTTTACAGCCCCAAGGCGATCACCCGAGCCGCCAACAAGCAGAGCGAGATGGCCACGCTGGCGGTCAGTATGGCACGGGGGTTTGCCGAGGGTGCCACCAATTCAGCAGTCAAGAGTTACGACGAGCGCATGAAGACCATCCTTCAGCTCGGGAGCGTGGGGCCCGGGACGCGAAGCCGCCAACGCAAGGCGCCGGACAAACAAGAGGTCGTCGTGGACGCATAGCAGCATGAACATCGACCAAATCCAGATCGTCCACGAGGCCATGCTGTCCGGGGACTGGATCGACGCGGCGAATCTGGCGCTGGCAGCGGACGGGAGCGGGGAGCGCGTCAAAACGCGGCCGGAGGCGATGATCGCGCTACGTGCGCTGGAGTCGAATCTCGCGGCGCAGGAGAGGTTCCTTGAAGTGGCCGTTCTTTTGTGGGGAAACGAGATGTTCGACTCCAGGCCGTCGCCCGTGAAGCAGGTTTTCGATGCAGTACTGAAGGAAAGCAAGCTGCTGATCATGGGCGGATCGAGCCTGACCAAAACCTTTTCGTGCGGCGTCCTGTTTTATTTGCTCTGGCGCATGGACCCGTTCTGGACCGCCGTGAAGCTCGCGGCCCCGAGCGAGACCGCCCTCTATACGAATCTGTTTTCCCACCTGTGCGCACTGCATCGCGGCGCAGTGATGCCTATGACGGACGACGACCCGGCCAACATCAGCGTGAACGAGACCGACATGTTCATCAGCATGAAGGGGGCGCTCCCGGAGATGCGGATTCAGGGCATCCTCTGCAAGCAGTCGCAGGTATCCACCGGGGCACTACGCGGCCACAAACCCAAGACCTACCGCAAGCCCCATCATCCCGTCCTCGGCTCGTCCACGCGCCTGCTGATTCTGATTGACGAGGCATCCGAGGTGTCGCCGGGCGCGTTCAACGACATCAAGACCACGGAGGCGTCGATCAATTCAGAGATCGGGAACATCAAGATCGTGATGTCCTTCAACCCGGACAAGATGGATCGAAAGGTGGTGCAGATGGCAGAACCGGAAGGGGGCTATGAAATCGATCAGGTAGACAAGCTGTACAGCTGGGTGAGCAAGCAGGGCTACCCGGTTCTTCGCCTGGATGGCGCGAGGTTCGAGAACGTGACCCAGAGGCGGTGCATCTACAGGAACATGATGACTTACGAGTCATACCTGAACTTCCTCAAGTCGGGAGAGCACTCGGCGGAATACTGGTCCAAGGCGCGGGGGTTTCCCCCGCTTCAGGACAATGCGTGGACCATCGTTCCGCCCGCGTGGATGCAGAGCCAGAGGGGAGACCCGATTTACATCGGAGCTGTGCGCAACATCGCCGTGGTGGACCCGGCATTCGGTGGCTCGGACAAGGCGCTCATGGGAATTGGCCGGTTCGGCGAGGCCGCAGGATGGAGACCGTTCACCGGAGAGACGGTTTGGTTTACGGACAATCTGAACCAATCCCAGCGCCGCACCCAGTACGTCGCCGTGCTCGATCAGATCTTTCCGCTCGGCAAAACCGCATCCACCGTGGAGATAATTCAGGATGTGATGGGTCGATGCAACAAACTTGGAATCAAGCCGGAGGACGTGGGGATGGACCGGACCGGGACGGGGGGTGGCGTTTGGTCACATGCGACAAAGTTTTGGGGCGATGTGCTGGGGATCGATTTCGGTGCCTCTGCCAGCGAGGACAAGGTGCTGGCCGAGGACAAGCTGACGGCTTACGAGATGTATGACGGCAAGGTCTCCGAGCTGTGGTATGCCATGAAGCGGTGGCTCGATCCGATGGTGTGCGCCGTGCTCGTCAACCAGAACGTGCCCACGTCGCCGCTGTTCACCCAGATAACCACGAGGCGGTATCGCAACGTCAAGGGCGGCCGGGTCCGGGTCGAACCCAAGGACGAGTACCGGGCCCGCAACTCCGGGATGTCTCCCGACGAGGCCGACCTTCTCTGTATGCTGGTGGAGTTCATCCGCCGGAGAAGCGACGTGATCCCGGGCATCCAAGAAATCCGGGGAGATCAGGAAAGCGATCTTGAGCGGGTCAGCCTGAAGACAGCCGACGTGCCGGACACAATGGCCGGTCCGGAGTGGGTGCCGGGCAGAATGGAGCTTTTAACCGACTGAACAAACAAGGAGAACATATGGATCACGAAATCGAAATCATGCCCGGGTTTAAGGTCGAGGAAACCCCCACCCTTCGCAAGATGGCGCGGTTATCTGCCAGGGGAAACCTCAAAGAGTTCGTGGCTGCCATGCGCGTGAAGGCGCCGACCGGGGCCTCGTGGCGTTCGGCTCTTGCCCATCGAGCCCGCAACAAGCACTCACTGACCCTGATCAAAGAGGCCATCTTCCTCAAGCGCAAGAAGGGCATGGAGTACGCGGTCCGAAAAACCGGGATCAATCAGTGGACAATCAAAAAGAAGGAGGACCTCATGGAGCATCGGGGAGAGATTCCGCGCAGGAAGAACGTGGCCACTAGTCGCAATACCGCGAAATACACCGTTGAGCAGAAGCTGGCGTGCATTGCTGCCGCCAAGCGATTGATGGCAACCGGATTGAATAGAGCCGACTCCTTCCTCAAAGCCGGCCGGATGACCGGAGTAAATGGCCTGTCCATCAAGCAGCAATGGACGGACGGCTATCTCAACCCAGGTCTTTCAACCCAGCAGCCCTCGGCCTCCCTTGGGGTTTCGGGACTTTCGATCCACGCGGCCAAGCCACAGACCCAGCCGTGAGCCGAGCAGTATCCGACATCTGAATCCTGGCGCCCCCCGCCGATGGCAATAAGCCGGCGCATGTCCTCCTGATCGATCTTCGGCAGCGGCGAGAAGTGCTGGCACTCCCGGCACCGGTCCATGCGGCTGCGTTGCCCAAGGTTTGACGCCCAGCGTTTAGGCGGAAGCCGCCAGAGCTGGTTGATCCATCTACCAGGGCCTTCTGCCGGGCGTTCTGTGGTCGATGTCTGTCCGTTTACGAGCCACGGGAACTGCTTGGCGTAGAACCGCTCAACCTCAGCCGCCGGGGAGCCGTGGGGCATCCCGTTGCTCTTCCGGTAGGCCAAGACTGCTTTGACCAATCCCTCCAGCGTCTTGCTGCGGATGACGTAGCCGGTGGGGTCCGGAAACCAATGACCCCCATGGGGCTGCTGGGCATGGTGGAAGATCAGGGACATCGTAACCTATTGACTCTGACTGTCCGATTATTTTGGCTGGGGCAAGCCAAACAGGAATCCACCTAATCCCCATGAAGAAACTGATCATCGCCATCATCGCGGGTCTGCTGCTTGCGGCTTCCGCTTTCTCGCAAACGGTCACAGAGGTCCTCGTCCGTATTCAGTCGGACCCGCCGCAAAAGACGGCCACGGCCTTCTTTGAGAAGACAATCGTGGTCGATGGCACCACCTTTCAGCAGCCCTGGCAGTCGGTGACGTGGAAGGCTGATTCCGACAAGACCGTGAAGGTCAACGGGAAGACTTACACGTATTCTGAAATCAATGCTGCTGTCGCAGCCATTGCGGTTCAGGAGAAGGAAGCACAGTCGGAGCCGCCCCCCGCTGGTTAACCTCTGCACCGGGCCACCACTTCCATGAAGAAACTACTGCTCCTTCTGTCCCTTGCGCCGACGTTGCTGTTCGGGCAAGCCGCCAATACGATCATCCTCTCGCAGCGTAATCCGGGGGGTACCGGGAACATCCAGCGTGACGTGCCCGGGCAGAGTGCGATCACGTCTGGCTCACTGCCGTCGTTTCTATCTTCAGTTGGATTGGGGACTGAGGATTCGCCGACGTTCAACAATCTGACGCTGCTGGGCACGACGCTGGCGGTGCCTGACGCCTTTGCCGTGAGTAGCGCCGGGTCGATTGCGTTGACGGCGGGAGGGGCAGCCAAGTCCATTACGCTGACGCCGAGCACGACGGGGGCCATCAACCTGAACACAGCAGGAGGGGGCGTCCGGCTTCCCAGTACGGCGACCGCCGGACTCCAGTTGTACAACACGGCGGATCAGACAACGAATTTTGAGCGGCTGGAGGCGTTGTGGTCCGGAAACACGGCGTTCTTGGCCACCGCCAAGGGTGGCACCGGAATCTTCCGAACGCTCGGCCTGAGCCGCGAGACGAATGCCCAGACTTCTGGCACTCAGGTTGGGGTCTCCATCACCCCTACCTATAACCAAGCCTCCGGCACCGCCGCGAACACCGACCTGCTGATCAACCGTACCCAAACAGCCGTCGGTAGCGGCACGCAGAGCCTGATCGATGCGCAGGTTGGCGGGGTGAGCCAGTTTCGAGTTGGAAACGCTGGAGGGGTAACCCAAACGGGCAACCTGACCTTCGGCACCTCCGGCAGCATCCTCAACGGCGCGACCGGCAGCATCGGTCTGACGGCGACGGGGACCAATCAGTCAATCACGCTGACGCCGACGGGGACGGGATCGGTGTTGATGGACTCGTCAACTGCGGCGACAAACACCACATCAGGCGCCGGTCGGGTGGGGACAAATATCGGCCTTTCGGGCAACGCTGGCGGGCCGAGTTACTTCGGCGGCCAGGTCAATATCGCCTCCACCGGCTCAACTGCCGCGCTCATCACGTCCGCGACTAACAACACGGGCAACCAATGGTCATTCCGCAACGCCGGTAGCGCAACAGACATTTGGGGATTTTTCCTAAACGGCTCAAACTCGATGGTGTGGAGTTCCAGCACCACCGGTTCGGCGATGATCTTCGCCAATACCGGGGAGATCACGTCAAAGGCCGGCCTCCTGTCCACCTCCCCCACCGCCGGCATTGGCTACGGCACCGGCGCGGGCGGCACGGTCACGCAGATCACCGGCCGGACAACCGGAGTGACACTCAACAAGGTGACAGGAACCATCACCCTCGTCTCTGCCGCCGGTTCCACTGCTTGGCAATCGTTCACAGTCACGAACTCGGCCGTGGGCGCGGCCGACACGATCATTCCCAATCAGGTTTCTGGTACCGATCTTTACATGCTGCACATAACCAACATTGCCGCCGGCTCCTTCCGGATCACCTTCGCGACAACCGGAGGCACGACGACCGAGCAGCCAGTTTTCCGGTTCACGGTTATCAAATCGGTCAGCTCGTGATTTACGGTGTTTACCAGAGCTATTATCCTCCTCGCATTTCTTGCCCTTCTCTCCGGCTGCGAGACCGCCGATAGCATCACCATTCCACGCGCCCCAGCGTGGATTCAGCCGGATGACACACGCGAGTTTAATGCGCTTCAGGTTCTGACCGAGGCGCGCGCCGTCGCCCCCAAGGCGGCAATTAGCTACTCTGACGACTCCTATACGTTGGTCTCAAAGGAGTGGCTGGATCGATACACTTCATGGACGTGGAGCGCAGCCATGGCCATCGGACTGCGATACACCAAGAACTCGTTTGACTGCGAGAATTTCGCCGGCTTGTTCATGGAGATTGCCAGCAAGAAAGCCGCCGACGGAAACGTGTTCGCCGCCCCCCTTGTGGCCCGCATCACCGTCAGCGCCCCGGGCAATCAGCGGCACTCCATGGTGGGCGTCGCCACGGACAGGGGAATTTTCATCATTGAGCCCCAGTTTGACGCGGGGCCGTTCAGGATCAGGCCACTGGCTGAGTTCAAGGAAGTCATTCTTGGCATCGAACTAGGCGCCTTCAACCCACCCTGAAATGGACATCCTCGACGTTCCCCCGTTGGTCTGGCCGCTGATTGCCCTGCTGGTCATGCTCCTTGTCGCACGGCAGGTGAGGAATGAACTGAGCCCCTTGGTGTCTTCCGTGATCGGTGGCCTTGCCATCCATGCGGCCAAGCACTCTCTGGCCTATGCGATGGCCTTCTTGTACGCCACGGCGGCCTCCCTGCAAGCCCTGGCGGACGTGTCCCGGGAGCAAAGCTGGGTCTACGTAGAGGCTGCTTGCCGCGTCCTTCAACCCGGCTGCGTGGCCATCATCGCTTTTGTGCGGCCTTCCGTGGCCCAGACCAACGGCACCTCCCCTCCCTTCCCGAAATGACCAAACGATTCCTGTCCACCCTAAGCATCGACGCCGTTCCGCCGGGCGAGACCGGGAAGCGCCAGCGGTGGATTCTGACACAGGATTTCATCTACCGATCCGAGGCCCTTGGTACCTTCACGGTGCCGGCCGGCTTTGAGACCGACTTCGCCAGCATTCCCAGGATCGCGTGGCAATATGTCGATCCTGACGATCCCTGCGTCCTATACCCGTCTATCCCCCACGACGCTCTTTACAATTGGAAGGGGGTCATGGCCACCGGTCAGAAATACACCAGAAAGCAGGCCGACGACGTGTTCCTTGAAGCCATGAAAGAGGCCGGCGCACGCTGGGATATTCGCGCCGTCGCCTACCGCGCCGTCCGCATATTTGGCGGCAAATACTGGAATGAAGATCACTCTCATCCCGCACTCCCATGAAACACAAACCTGTCATCGTCGCCCTGTCCTGTGCCTTCCTTTCCGGATGCGCCACCAATCCGATCCAGAAGCTCGACGCCCAGATTCCAAATGGGAACTGGGAATACATCGAGGTGGGATATGCGGCCAAGTTCACCTCGGCTTCGCTCAAGGGGAGCGGGGAAAAGAGGGACGGCAAATGGGTCAGCGGTGAGCTGCACGGCCAATACAACGGCTACTGGGTCACAAAGGCTACTATTGACCTCAAAGCCAAGTAGTCGCGTAATCCGATAAGCCTGCCATGCCACCCAAGAACACAGACAGGGATGCCCCGATTGGCGCGCAGGGCATGGGTGCCGTAATTGCCCAGTCCGCCAACGCGCAAAGCGACGCGCCGATGGGTTCGCAAGGCCGGGACTGGACCATGCTGTTCAGGATTCTTTCCATGATCCTGATGTTCCTGACGGTGGGCGGCATGTCGGCCATCCTTTACGGTGGAGCTGCGTTTGTCGGCAGCGAAACGGCCAAGGCGGTGGCGCCTATCTCTATCCAGGTGGCGGCAGTATCAGGACAATATGCCGGATTGGAAAGGAGCCTCGTGACGATCACCCGGGCCGTGGAAATCCACGAGGCCCGGCTGGCACGCATGGATCGTGAGGGTTCGGAGCTTTCCCGCTCTACGCAGGTGCGGGTGGCTTCAATTGATAAAAGGCAGGACGCCAACGATTCTGCCATCCGGGAAATGGCCAAGATCCTCGATGAAATGCGGCTCACTCAGGCGCGGATTGACGAGAACGTGAAGGCGCTGATGCGGGACCGGCTGCTTAAGGATAACCGCTAGTAGTGCCGCTGGCTCGCCCGGCTGATAATTATCCCGGCCTGCCCCCGGCCCATTGTCATAAGCTTGGAATCGCTGAACCCGATCCGGGGCAGAAAGTCCAGTTGCTCCTGCGGTGCGTTCGCCGTCAGGTAATTAAGTCGTTCCAGCAGCGGCAAGTGACGCGAGGCTTCGGCGATTTCCGGGGCAACCACGCGCAGCAGGTAGGCGCATCGCTCCTGCGCGGTGATCCTCCGCAGTTCCTTGATCTGCTTCGGGTAGGCCAGCTTCATCTCCTGCCTGGCTAGCATCACCTTGATGATCTGTTGGGCCTGACCTGAACAGGTGATGACTTGGGGGTTCATCCCGGCGTTGCGGATAAACTCAATTTCCTCGGGCGATGGGGGCTTGGCCTCGGATGGCGTGGACGGGGCGTAGTTCAACACCTTTGTCTCACCGACGAAGACGGACCACGCCAAGGGGTCAATGGCTCTCGCCTCCCGGGCGGCGTGCTTGGCCGCCTCCTTCTCCATGGCCTTCAGAAAGTCACGTTCGGCCCGCTTGGCGGATTCAACGCTCAGTTCCCCTGACTCGGCCATGGCCTTCTTTACCTCGGGCTGATCGGTGAACAGGTCGTAAGGGTTGCACAGGTCAATGCGGTCGGACACGAAGAACGGGGAGAGAATCAGGAAGTTGGGTTTGGCGCTGGCGGCAATGGCTGCGATGCGCTCCTCGGCAGTCTCCAGTCCGTCTATTACCCCCGGGAGGACACGGGAGGCCCGATAGATGCCCTGAATGTAAAAAGCGGTGCTGATAGTCGGCCGGAACCACGCAATGCAATCTACGTCAGGAAAATCTATCCCGTAATTATACAACGCGCAGTTCACCAAGACGGAGCCGGCTCCGCGCTCGACGAACGCCTCCGTTTTCTCGTTACGGTCCAGGCATTCACCGCTGACGAACACGCTCCACATTCCGAGCCGAACGAGCGCATCGCTCAGGAGCCTGGCGCACTCGACAGATGGCACGAACGCCATCGTCTTGCGGTCGCTGGCGTGCTCCACGATCTGTTCAGCCAGCCGGTCGATGATGGGAATGAGCGCCTTCCCAAGCCCCTTTGGATTGAAGTCCAGTCCATGCGGGGTCTTGGCGGTCCGCTGGCTCCTCACATCCACCTTGACCGGGATGTTGATTTCGGTCGGCGAAACGAGCCACCCGTCCTCGACGGCATGGAGGTAGGAATAATTGACCGTCCGGTGATGGAAGAATTCCCCCAGGTTACGGGTCTTCCCGATGTTGGGCGTTGCGGTGAATCCGACGACGGGGGACAAGGAAATGTAATCCCCGTCCTTGGGGCGACTCCATCCATCGGTCAGGCTGTCCGCTCCGTAATGAAAGTAATTCAGCACGCGCATGGACTGGGGGGCAAGCGACAGGTGGCACTCGTCCGCCACCACCAAGTCGAAGTGGTCCGGCGGAAACCCCAGCAGGCGGTCCACCCTCCCGAGGGTCTGAACCGAGGCCACCACGATGGGTGCGTAGAGACCGGCCCGCTCCTTTCCCATCTCCATCTCGACATGGACCCCGGTTTCGCTGGCGATGCGTCCGGCCGTTTGCCGGACAAGCCGGTCTCGATTGGCGAGAACGAGCGTGCGTCCTCCGCGTGCGTGCTGCCTGGCAGCGAGAGCGGCGAAGACGGTTGACTTCCCGATACCTCCGGGGGCCACGAAAAGCAGGCGGGAATGGGTCTCCAGGTCGCGTTCGACCTTCTCGACCCATGCCGGCTGATGCCCGCGCAGAGTGATGTTCAGGCGCCCATCGGCCGGCGCGTCGCAAATATCCACGGATATTACATCGTCAAACATCCAGCGCCCTCATTGCCAAGTCCCGCTCGGCGTCGTTCTCAAACAGGTAGCCGCCACCCGGCAGCATGATTTCGCACCAGCAAGCGCGACCGACTGACCACGCCTCGATGCTTGGGCGCACGGGAGACGGGCGAAGCTTGGTGCCATGGCGCACAACAATCTCTTGGAGCGCCGGAAGCCACCCAAGCGGAAGGTCAGCGACAGTCAGCTTTGACGGTGGCGGCGTGTAAGGTTGGGACATGTCGGTAATTAAGCAGGAGGGTCGTTATCTTGCGGCCGGCGAGGGTTGGGGAGACGGACTTGCCAAATAGCGTTTCGTGGATCGAGAAACGGGCGGGCGTTCGGACTGGTGCGCTGCTGATTTATCCGTGTGGCTCATCGGTTCTGTTGGGCTCCGGCTGGCGACGTTCGGGCAGGCCGATTGCCGCCCGGAGCTGGTTTGCGCAGTATTGGAAGGCCATCGCGGAGTCATCCCAGCCGCGCCCGCGTCGGTAGTCGGCGCGCGTCTCCCAGTGCTCGATCAAAGACTTCGCCGATTCGGCACCGGAGCCCAACCACGAGCCAGTGCCAACGAGCGGCGTGGCGACTGATCCGGGTGTTGCTTCTGCGCTCAAGCCTCCGGTGCCTCGCACATGGATGACCAGTTGGTCGTCTTTGTCGGTTTCTATTTTTGTGATTTCGACGGGCATAAATTATTCTCCGTTCGTGCCGCTCGTCGGCACATCTCCATTGTTAGGGGCCTGTCTGTTTTTCATAGGACGCGATAGCTGCCAGCACTGCATGGCGCAGGGATTTCGCTTCACGCCAGTCGCCGCGCTCTGTCCATCCCCACGAATCGCGAGACCCATGGTAGCCTTTGGCGTGCAGAACCCGTCCGGGATTGTTCTCAATCCAGTCCAGCAGTTGGGTGTCGCTCAGCGGCTTCGAGCGGCCCCCAACCACCGGCCCCAGCTCAACGCGAGGGAACGTGTCTTCAGGTATGTTGCTCATAGGTCGCGTGGCTGAGCCGTAACGTTCGCACAAAGGCGCTTCCCTGTTTTCTCGGCCCATTCCAGCAGCTCGGCAGGATTGCCGTTGTCGGGTGCGCCCAAGAGTTGCAGGGCTTGGCCGTAGAGCGCGGCCTCTCGGCGCGGGATTTGCACCTCGCCGGATTCGCAAACGATGGCGTGGAGTTGTTCCGCCGCCCCCGATGACCACACAAAGACGTGCGCGGCTTCTGGGTCAGGATAGTTCACGCAGAACATTCCCTGCTTCACGATCTCGTCGATGATTTTAGTTCCGATGTCCATAAAGTGCGAACCAGTCCACTACAGACAACTCCGGGGCTGCGCCCCTTCGTGTCTGACTGGGTTGTTCGCCAAGCGTCCGGTGGCTTCTCGAAATTCGCGCATACACTCACCGTAGAGGTGGTTTGCCACACGCGGCTCGATGTGGACGCGATACCACGTTTCTCTATTCGCCTCCTTGTCGCGGCGGAGCATCTTCGAATATTCTTTTGCCTTGAGACTGTCGGTAGTCACAGCCCGAAGATCGAACATCGGGTGCCCGTTTTTGTATGTCCCGATAGTCCACACATGGTAGATCACCAGTTGCGGAGCGCCGCATTTCAGGTCGAGTTGCCAGCCATGCCCCACATCGGGATTCTGGACGGCGTGCGCTGAAAGCAAAAGAGGCGAACCCGCCGTTCCAGCCAACGAGGCCGGGCTGTCCTTTTTCGTAAGTCTTTTCCGTGTGCTTTTCATAGGTGAAATTCGCGGCCTCGCGGCTGAACTATTTGTTCGCCAGAGGCGACGGATTCTCGTTTTGCTTGCTATTCATAAATTGCATCTCCGCTCCTCAGCTCGGCCTGTTCAGCTTCACCGTTCCTGTGCCGTCTTTGTATTCGGTGGTGTAGTTCTCGCGGACCCACTTTTCCGCTGCGCTGATGTGCGAGAGCCGGACGTGTCCGAAGCTGTGCTCGAAATCCACGAGATACCATCCGGTGCCTAGCCATTCGAGGGTGAAGCGGTTTGTTACCCCATAGATTCCTCCGACCTCCTCAAAGATGAGTTGGCCGTCTATTTCTGTCATGCGATAGCCGATTCCACTCAAGATTATGTTTCGCGTGTTCATTAGAAAGAGCTGAACCAATCCACTACAGCGAACGCGGCTTCGCCGCGCCGCTGACCGGGTTGTTGGACTCCTCGGCGACGGTTGGCAGTTGATCGAATGTCTCGCCGTCGAGAATCCGTCCGGCTTCCTTCTTTCGCACTCCGCCCCACTGCTTGAAGAAGAAAGCCGCGCCATTCACTTCGCACTCTTCGCGCAGCGACCTCACCCAATCCGCTTCCATCGGGCGCGCCTTGGGACCGCTCTCGCCGCCAACGATAATCCAGTCGATGAATGACCGACCCACATAACCGCCGTCGATTGGATCGGTGTAGTCGCTGAGGTCGAGCGGACCAAGCAGCGGCTCACAGCTCAGAAATCGAATCCGCGCCGGAATATCGAGCAGATGAGGAATGCGTTCGTCGGCACGATCCTGATCCTCGACACTTGTCCCAATCCACACGTTCAGCGGCGCTGCACCGTTCAGCCATGCCGCCGCGAGCGCAGCACCAGAGCATTGATCGACCGCGGCCGGCCCATCGCTCATGTGCATTCCGACGACAGCAGCCATTCGGTCGCGCCAGAGTTGCGGCCTTTTCGTGAGAAATAGCCAGTCGAGGTTTGGCGTCTCCTTCACGAGTGAGAGCAGTTCGGCGAGCCAAGCCACGGGGGCGCGCGGGTCGAGCCAGTCAGCGAGGCTCGCGCAAAAGACGCGGGCGCGCTGGCCGGACTTGGTTGCCTCGCGGTGCCAGCGGCGCGGCTCATTCCAGTTGTGCGGAGAGGTGCGGAAGCGTTCGCCAGCGTCACCCCACTGCGTCCAGGCCATGCGCTTGTTGAGCGTTTCGGCGTAGCAGTGTGCGCAGCCTGGTGAGACTTTCGAGCATCCGATCCACGGATTGAAAGTGTGCGTCGTCCATTCGATGCTGGAGTTTTTCATTGTTCGTGGGTCGAGGGTTCGGAGTCCAACCAGCCATCAGAGCCAACGGGCTTCGCCCGTGGCTCACTGGCGACGTTCGGCAAGAGTCTGAGTTTTGAGACGTGGTGCCACCCATCATAGGCCGGCGAATATCGGAAGCCTATCCAGTTCACGAAGGCTTGACCGTTTCTCACCCGCGATACGGTGCCTTGCACGTCTTCGCCTTTGAAGGCGACGGTCGAGCCGGGCTGAATTGCCGAACCCGCCGCCCCAGCGCAACTCGGGCCATCGGACGCGCCACGCTCCGGCGCAGATTGTGAGGACCGCGAAGTGTCAGTATTCGTCATGGCCCAAAGGGTGCGCGCCCGCAGCCAAGCAGCCTGCACAGGCGAAAGTAGTCGGGGAGGCGCGGGTAGCTTTCCCCGTTCTCCCACAGGTAAACGGCCTTCGTCCCCTTGCCGAGTCCCGCGGCCAGCTGCCGCACCGTCAGACCGGCGCAAATGCGGGCCTCGCGGATTTTTTCCCCGTGGATCGGGAGGTATTGTTTGTCGGGTTTGGTCATGGTGGTTGAAAATCATTCCCCGCGACCACGAGGGGTTCCGGGCGGTCTGTTGGTTGTCCTCGTGTTCTGGCCGGGCGCGTTGCGTCTGCGGCTGGGGAGAGAGTGGCCCTACTGTCACGCGGCGTCTCCGGTTATATAGCGGATCGTCGGCTATCATCGGGCCGACGCGAACTGTTGCGAAAAATTAAGTCCTGTCAATCTTCATTTCGGGGTTGACGCCGAAAATTGCCTCGGCACAACTCAACAAGTCGCCACCGGCATCACGTATCTTTCTACCGCGAGCTGATGTTTTGTTCCAAGCGGGTGGCGGCGGAAAGGATTTTTTTATGCCCCATGCGCTTGACGCCTCTTTCCCGGATCACGGCCCGGGTTTCACCATCTCCGGCCGCACGACCCTGCAACGAAACGTTCCCATTCCCGAGCAGGTGACGCGCCCCTACTGCCTGCTGTCCCTCCGTGCCGGGATGTATGTCCGGTGGTTCGATGCGGAGGCCGAACTCGCCGAGGCATTCCAGGCGGCGTTGGCTCGCGGCGAGCCGGCCATCGGATTTGCCTGGGATGGCGATGGCCGGAAATACGAAATGCTGGCGGCGTGGGTGATGCAGAAACCCGCCAACGATTAAGATGAGCGACGACGCACAGAACGTTCCCGCCTACACGATGTCGCCCGTAATGCGCCGGCGGCTGAGAAACCACCGCATCCGGTCGGCTGCGCGTCGTTGAGCCGGGCGCTTCAGGACGGCTAATCGGAAAATTGGGTTGATATGCTAAAAATCGGACAGCCAATTCTCGTCCAGTATCCGAGGTTGATGGAGCTTCATCTTCTCGGGGTGTTGGAGCTTCCAATACGGCACGCCAAGCGCCAATGGGAGCGTTATGCCGAGCTTCCGGCGGATGGCCATACCGCCGCCCCACACCATGCGGTGGTTGGCGTAATTGAGCAGCATCTTGGCGCGGAGCACCTCGAAAGAGTAGCCGCGACCGGCGCGGTTTACTATTCGAGCGATGCCGTTGATTGCTTCGGTGTATGCGTTCGTGACCCGCAGATCGAAGTAGGCGAAGATTTCCTCCCGCCAGTTGCACATAGCCGTGATGAGGTCGGCGAACGCGGCCTGACAGGTCTCGTCGAGACCATCCAGCCACTTGTCATAGCGGTCTCGCGCCTCGTCGGCAGTGGCGGCGGTCCAGATGGCGCGGAACGCCTCTTTGGCGTCGTAGCCGGACTTGAGGTCGGGGAAGCGGTCGAACCACGTCTCCGCGATCATCCGTTTGAAGGCGGGCAAGTCCTCCTTATTGCGGAGCAGTATCCAGCGATCGTCTTTGAGCTGAAGCCGGGTCTTGGTAGGCAAGGTCAGGCGAAGCTCCTTGCGGATACGTTCCATTCCCTCGTTGGCCATTCGCACGACGTGGAACTTGTCCACGACGATGCGAGCCTTGGGCAGTATCTCCCGGACGGCATCGCGGTATGGATTCCACATGTCCATCGCCACGACCTGAACGCGCTCCTTATTCTTCAGCTCGGAGAGATATTTGATGATGGCGGGCTTGTTACGCGTCTCCAACAGATCGACGAGCGTCCGTTCTTTCACGTTGGTAATCACGCCACGGTAGCGGCTCAGCATGTGGATTTCGTCGATGCCCATGACTTCAGGCGTCTCGATGTTCAGCCGCTCCAATTGGACCTTGGCGAAGCGACGGAAGATGCGACGCACGGTGCCTTCATCCACGCCCAACTCGCGGGAGAGCGCAGTGAACTGCGTTTCCATGGATCGCGTGATGATGTATTCGACGAGCCGTTGGGTCATCATGTTCGTCTCGTTCATGTGCGGAACGGCGACGTAGCGAGTTTTGCCGCACGATCGGCAAAGGTATCGCTGCCGTTCAACACGGATCGTCACATGCCGGCCGTGCATCGGCAGGTCGCGGTAGGCGACGGGCTTGTTGCCGTTGCGGACGAGTGGCTGAGGACAGCACGGATCGGGAGCGTCATCCACCCGGACGGTGAAGACGTAATCCGTAGCTCCAACCTCAGCGCGGGAATCAACCTTCAGCGCGTCGAGGTTCAGCATTGTCGGGTTTCACGTATTTCAGTCGGAAGAGGACGAGCGCCTGCACCCAACCGGGTGCGATCTTCTCGCCAGATTTCCACGCATAAGCCGTTCGGCGCGGAACGCCGATCACTTCCATCAGCTTATTCGCCGTCCACGGCTTTAGCTTCTCAGCAAAGGTCATGGAACGAGCCAAATAAAAAGTGCACTGAGTGCAACATTTATCTTGCAATGCAGTGCACCCAGTGCACTGTCTCGTGTGTATGAAAACACCTAAATTCACCAGATTCACTCCAGCCCCGTGGACCGCCAACGTATTCCATGATGGTCGCTTGATCGCCATTGAGGCTCGTGAGTCATATGCAACGGTAGCGGTTTGTCAGAGCGACATGTCCGAAGAGGCGCGCGCCGCCAACCGTGCCGATGCCTCACTGATCTCCGCCGCTCCGGACCTGCTGCAAGCTGCGCGCCTCGCGTTTCAGGGGTTCTGTAATCGCATCCCTGACCCGGCAAAAGAGCCTGCCTCTTATCTAGAGTGGGAAGCTCTGCGCGACGCAATCGCCAAGGCGGAGGGCCAGTCATGAGTGACCAACCCACGAAAGGACCGTGGCGGACTCAAGCCCAAGACGGTTTCGCTATTGAGGTCTGGTCGCCCTTGGACCCAACGCCCGGCTCGATCAATAACTTTGTCGTCGCACACGTTCAGCACGCGCCCGACGCGCAGCTCATTGCCGCCGCTCCCGAGCTGCATACCGCACTGTATGCCCTGGCGAACTATTTCGAGGTTCACACGATGGACACGGGGCGCACATCGCGAGGCGAGGAAGTCTGGCAGGCGGCCCGCGCAGCCCTTGCCAAAGCGAGAGACCTATGAGCACTACCGCCTTTCTGTGGCTAATCGAGGCGGGGCCTATATCGGCCCCTGTATACGTGAATTTCTACGAGGGGTTACTCGCTTGGACATTCGACGCAAACAGCGCGTGCCGGTTTCACACGAAGCAAGCAGCAGAGTCCGCGCTTGGTCTTCTGACTGACCCATCGGGGTGCCGCGTGACTGAGCACGGTTTCGAGACGGATTCCGTTCCATCAACCTAAAACGCCGAAGTTGGACATCATGAATGAACACGCCCGATCAACCCGGAAATCCGCCCCATCAACCCAATGTTCCGAAATACCTTCAGGACTTGGTCTTTCCTGAATATCTGGTGCCGGTATCTCTATCGCCCGACGATGCTGGTGCTGCACCGGTTCAATCTGCACTACGCTCCGCCATTACCGATGAGCCCGCGCTTCGGGGAACAACACCACTGGTGCCAATGGTGCGGACTGCGCGGCACTACCTACAAACATGACCCAGCCGCACCGGGGCGCGTTCTTCCGCCCATCACTGATGAGCCCCGTAGATCCCAACCCTGACCCATGAACCCCACCCCCGACAACATCACCTCCTTAGGCCCCCGTGAAATCTTCGTCTTCGGATCGAATCGCGCCGGCCGGCACGGAGCTGGCGCGGCGAAAACCGCGCTCAACTGGGGTGCCCGGCACGGAATCGGCGAAGGGCTTTGCGGGCACACCTACGCGCTGCCGACCAAGGACGAGAACCTGGCCGTTCTCCCGCTCCCGGAGGTCGCCGCCGGGGTCCGCCGCTTCGTCGCCTTCGCCCGTTCCCGGCCCGACCTGACCTTTCTGGTCACGCCCATTGGCTGCGGGCTGGCGGGTTACCAGGCCGAAGACATTGCCCCCCTGTTTTTCGCGTGCGGCCAGCTGCCGCTCAATGTCACCCTGCCGCGTTCCTTCCAGGACCACCAGCCATGACCCTCTCCCTCTCGTTCGATCCAGACACGGGCCGGTGGACCATCATGGTATCGGCCCACGGCCAGCCGCCCACCGTCGCCGGTCCCCGCATCCTGCGCGGTCCGCCCCACCCCGAGGTCAATTGGGTTCACGAGACGGAGGAGGGGGCGACGGCCGATCTGGAAAAACTCAACACCTACCTGGCCTCCGTGGATGAGGCATCAACGTCAACACCGACCCGGAGGCAAGGAGCATGACATGCCGGGTCTGCCAGCAAACGACCACGGACGGCGTGGGCGCACTCTGCGGCGAGTGCTGGATGCTGGTTCCGGCCCGGGACCGGGTGGAAATCTACCGGCTGCTCGGAAGCGGCAGTCCGGTGGCTGCCCGGCTGGAGGAACTGGAGAACCGGCTCCGGCAAACGGTCTCCAAGAAATGCTCGCGCAGTTCCACGCCCACAAACTCGCCATGATCAGTGCCCTCTTCCTCCGCCCTGTGGCCGCGCCTAGCGCGGCTGGACGTTTACCAACACCCGGGTCTCGCGGCCTGCACGGGGCGGAGGCTTTTTTAACGTGAACGACTCCGACGAGGAGCTGATCATCGATGAGGCGCCCGAGCCATGGGCGGAGCCCGCGCCCGTCGTGAGGGTCGTTGCGCCCCGTCCCCATCCCGCGCCCATCGTCAGAAAGCCCGCCCCCCCGCCCCTCCCCCCCACCGTCCCCGCCAGTGAGGAAGCCGAGCGCCACGTTTTGGCCTGCTGTTTGCTGGACGAGGGCGTCTCGCTGGACGCCGCCCGGTCCGAAGGGCTCACCCCCGAGGCGTTCTTTCTGCCGGCCCACCGCCTGATCTACCACGCCCTCCTCGATCTGGCCAAGGCCCGGCAGCCGGTCTGCCTGGAGGTGCTGGTCCAGCATCTGATCAACCGGAACATGCTGGAGGTTGTCGGCGGAATGTCCAATCTGATAACCATTACCGGCGGGGCGCCCACCACGGTCTACGCCGGGTACTTCATTGGAGAGGTGAGGCGGTTGGCGGCCCTGCGCGAGGCCATCAAGGTGGGCACGGCGATGATCGAGGGGGCGCGGGGCAACGCGCAGCCGGAGGAGCTGATCGTCCGGGCCCGGGACGATCTGGCGCGGATTGCCACCACCGCCCCGGCGCAGACCGACAGCCGGCCGATTTTCTCCTACGAAATCCCCCCGGACGGGCACGCCTCGATCCTGTTGGGGAAGCGGTATCTGAACCGGGGGGACTCGGCCGTGCTGGTCTCCACCTCGGGCATGGGCAAGAGTGCGATGGCGATCCAGATGGCGATTGAGCTGGCGCTCAACCGGGGCCCCTTCGGCATCCAGGGCAACGGATCGCTTTCCAGTCTGATCGTGCAGTCCGAGGATTCGGACGGGGACATCGGTGAAGTGGCCCTTTCGATCAAGCATGAGTTGAACCTGGCGGCGGACCAGATTGCCGCGGTGGACAGCAAGGTCTTTGTCCACACGGAGCGCGTAGCCCGGGGCCCGGCCTTCATCAAGGTGCTGAAGGCGCTCATAGCGCGGCACCGGCCGGACCTGGTGTGGATCAATCCCCTGCAAGCGTTCATCCAAGGCGACGTGACTGACTCCAAGGATCTGGGTGAATTCCTGCGTGAGCAGCTCAATTCCCTGAACCAGCCGCCCGCCTTCGGTTACATGGTGGTCCATCACACGACCAAGCCGGCCACGGGCAAGGAGCGGGCGCAGCGGCTCTGGCACGAGGTCATGTATGACATGGCCGGCGGGGCGGAGATCATCAACTGGGCCCGGGCGATCATCTCCCTGCGCGCCGCCGAGAACGAGGGGGAATTCAACCTGGTCCTGGCCAAGCGCGGCAAGCGGGCCGGCGTCACGCGCAAGGTTCCGCAGGGGACTGGCTGGCGGCTGGAACCCCTCACCACGATCCCGCTGAAGCACTGCTCGGGGTTCATCGACGTGCCCGGCGTGGCCGGCGGCATCGCCAAGATATTCTGGGAGCCGCGGGAGGTTGACGCCGAGGCACCCAAGGAAAGGCCCCCGCAGCGCCAAGCCGGCGGCCGCCCCGAGAAGTACTCGTTCGAGGACTACGCCAACGTCTTCCCGAAGCACACCAGCGACGGTCTGCCCATTTCCGTCCTCCAGCGCACCCTCAGCCCCAACAAGCCCATCTCCCAAGGCGTCCTCCACAACTGCCTGAAACGCTGGGCCGAGCAGGGCCACGTCGAGATCATCGCCGAGGAAGGCCGACCGATGGTCTATCGCAAGGCGCTAGGGGCTGGGTAAGACTCTGATCCATGCCCCCCATCGCCCACGACTTGGTCCGGCTGGATGGAATACGAAAACGGCGAGCTATGCGTCAGGGTGCCCGCCCCAAGGCTTTGCTCCGAAAAGCACCCGGCAGTCGTTCTGCTGCGACTGGCCAGGGCCATGCTGAATCAGGCGCCAATCGGCATCTGATTCAGGGGTTCGGACGCCAGGAAATCGGATTCTAGCACCCTAGTGCCAATAGGGCTTCGCCCCTATCATCAAACTAGGGTCAAAAAATTAGCCCGCGTAGGCTGTTCTCCTTTATTTTTAGTACCCTCTTTAAACTCTTTTAACCCCTCTTTTAACTATCGATTGTTTTTTTCGTTAAACCCCACTCTTTTAACCCCCCCTGGAGGGGGTTAAATGGGGTTTAACGTTGCAGTTTAACGAGAAAAATCAATTTAATCGGTTTAATCAGTAATTGTAAAACAGGAAGCGGCGCTCTGAACGGAAGTGTAAAAAGTGTAACAAACGGGAGTACGGAAATCAGGCCCAAAACCCACGGCAATCAGGCCAATTCAACAACAGGCCAATACATGCCCAAGGATTCGTCCAAGCCTGCGGAACGGATCAAGGCACCAATTGACCCTCATTCGCCACGCCTCGTTGAAATCTGCACCCCCACCGCCAAAACGATAGGGGGGTCGAAAACGGGGGAGCGGATGACGGTGGTGGACCTTCGGGCTTGAGATCGATGTCTGTGTGCGGGGGCTCCCCTTAAAGGTATAGAAAAAAGGGTAGGGGGGCATGGGCGCCCCGTGGCCGAGGGGGTGGTGGGGTTGCGGGCCCGCGTGAAATGCGCGCGCGGCCGGGCGCGTGTGATGGGCAGCTTGGCACAATCGGACTGTCCGACACAGGTGAGAACGCTGTTGAGATCGGCGATTGTAGCACAGGCTACAAGTGCAACGCACGGAATATCACACAGTTGCAACACCTGACGCACAATAGTCATTATGTCCAACGTTGCGCAACCGAATGGAGCGCAATGCGTTGGTGTTTTGGCCGGCCGAAAAATGGCCGTCTAGGTGACCGCCGTCGGACCCGGCAGAGATCACGGGATCAGGCACAGCGCAGCTCAGGGTCTGGGACAATAGGGCCAAATGGCCCTGGTCAGAGTAGGGCCGAAAGCCTCTATTGATGGCAGAACCAGACCGATCCGCCGCCTATGGGCACCCGTAAAAGCCGAATACCGGTGCAACATCCTGATTACCCGGCATATGTGATCATGCGCCGATATGTCCCACAATCTCGGTCAGTGCTCGCGTATCCGTTTGCCGGATACACGCATGAGCGGTGCAGGCCGGACCTGTATCCGGGCAGCGGATACGCTTGTGCGCTTGGGCAGTTCGTGGGAGGCGATGCGGGCCGAAGCGTGCAGGGTGCGAAAATAAAAACAGTCCTATTTAACTTCCCCGCAAATGGTTCGGATTGTGAAAAAGATTTTCCTAGGAAACAGGAATGATGTGGTGTATGTGTTGGGGCATGGAAACATCAAAACAGACTACCTACGGAGTGCCGGCCCCCGGCATCTACCTCGACCCATGTGACCGGTCTGCGGTCGGCCATGACGTGGCGACCATTGAGCTGGCGGAGTCGCTCGGCATGGATGTCCATGCTGAGGTGCGGGAGCTGCTGGATGCGTGCGGGCTGGATGACGACGAGCGGTCGGACGGCCCGGACATTGCCGATGCGGAGCAGCTGGCGGAGGCGGCGGAGGAGGCGCTTGCGTGGCTGACCGAGCAGGAGACGCGGCCCGGACTGCGCTGGGGCCGTAACGAGGACGGCGCGGTCGGATTATTTGCGGTTTAGGCCCACCATGACCGCATCCGCGCGGTCTGGCAGCGGACGCCATCGGATGAGACGGCGAAACTCCAACCCCAACCCAATGAATAATAACAGCCTCAGTATCAGTGTACGCATCGACCAACAGGCCGCGCTCCTCGCCGGCCGCGTCCTCGGCCCCACGGCCGAGATCACCATCAGTCCCGACACCATCCCAGCCGACCTGTGGCCGGTGATCGTCGGGGCCCTCGACATGCTGGCCACGCCCCCGGCGGTGAGCAGGCCGATAGCCGACGGCTGCGGACTCCCCCCGCTGGCCGACGCCACGCCGGAGGCGCTGTGCGCTGCCGTGCGTGCGGTGCTGGATGCTGCTGCCGTCCGGGCTGCCGAGCGTGCGGCCCGGCTAGAGGCTGAGGTGACGGCCTATGAGTCGGACGGGATCGACCGGCAGCGCCCCATAGAGGCGGGCGGATACACGTGGGAGAAATGGGTGCCACGTTACATCTCCGAGTACGACCGGACGCCGGAGCAGCTCGCCCGGATTGCCGCCCGCCGGGAGATCGTGGCGGCCGAGTGTGAGCGGCATAATGCGGCCGAGATGCCGGCCGTAGAGGCTGCGCGGGCGGCGGAGGCGGCGCGACGTGCGGAGCAGGAGGCGGCGGATAAGGCTGCCAAGGCGGCGGCGGAGGCTGCCAAGGCGGCCCGGCACCTGGAGAGCGGTTTTTGGGAAATGGAAACCCCCGCGTACAACGAGCGCCGGCACGGCTCCTATTGGTGCGCCTCGGTCAGCTTCCCCAGCGGCCCCAAGCCGGTCTATGCCTGGGGCGAGAGCACCGGCAAATGGGGGCGCGCGGGCCTGCTCCGCGTGTCGTGCAAACCGGGTGATGTCATCGCCTGGGGGCAGAAGGATTTGCGCCGGCCGGACCGCTCCGAACATGAGTTGCTCCTCATGCTGCCGGATGGGCACATGAAGGCCGTCACGGCGCTGGATGCCTTCCGGCTTCAGGAGGGGACTGCCAAATGAACTGGAAAACCGACATCATCCGCGCCGCCAAGGTCAGCTCCCGATCAATCCTGCCGTCCCTGCTTTTCCTGGTCCTGCTTGGCGCGCTCGGCGTGCTAATGCTGGCAATGTGAAAAACCAACCTTCCAAGGATCAACATGAGAACCATCCAAACAAATATCTACCGCTACTCGGAGCTGGCGGACGAAGTCCGCGCCATTGTCCGGGAGCAACACGCCGCCGTGTTCGGGTTTGATGCTGCCGAGGAATATCTAGACAGCCTGAGCGCCTTGGCGAATCACTTTGGCGGATGCCTGGTGACCCGGCGGGGTGACTGGTTTTCTGAAGATCCGGCATTTGCGGAATTCGCCATGCCGGACCTTGAGTCGGAGGACCTCGCGGTCCGGCTGGCGGAGCTGGGGACATTCAACCTAGAGACAAAGCGGTGGCATGGGGAATGCAAACTGACCGGGTTTGCGTCCGACGAAGCCGCTATTGACGGCTTCCGCATTGCCTACGCGGCCGGCGAGAGAAACCTGGAACGACTCATGCAGGCGGCTTTCCGAGAATGGCTGAAACAGGGCCGGGCCGAGTGCGCTGCGTCGTACGAGGATTCCGCCTTTTCCGAAACTTCCGACGCGAACGAGTGGGAATACTGCGAGGAAGGGCGAATGTATCGCGCGCCAAAGGAGGCAACCCCATGACCGCCCCATTCCGCAAAAACGGCTTGACCTACTGCACCTTGCCGGACGGTTCACGGCACTGCACCGGCTCCATGATGGGCCGACGCGAGGTTGCCCCGCACGATCCCCGCCGGCCGATCCGGCTCAACCTTCGCCGGGTGCGGCTCAACTCCGGCGGCTATGACGGGGGAGGGGCGTACTGGGGGACCGGGCTGCCCCTGTTCTGCGCCTGGGGGGAGCCGGGGCACGTTGAAATCTATTGCCGCGCCACGGACCGGAAATGCGCCAAGGATCTTGTCCGCGTCCGGGTGCCGGGAGCCCGGTTTTTCCGGTAAAACATTTGCCATGAATAAAACCCATATGAAATCCCAATCCGCAATCCGCGCCGCATTCTGGCGCGAAAATCCCTCGGTCGCCTGCAAGCGCGGCCCATCCGGCGCGCCCCTGCCGCAAAACTCCCAGCCGTGCGATACGCGGGCGGCGTTCGTTGAATACATTGACGCGCTTGCCCGCGCCGGGGAAATCTCCGAGCGGCTGGCGCAGCAAGTGACATTGTGAAACCCGGGAAGACCAAAAAATGACTATCGAAAAACATTTCCCCTCTGGCGCCCTCGTGATCTCCGAGGTGGTTGGGGGCCAGCGTGTCACCCGCATTTATCAAGGCTACTCCCGGCGCGAAGCCGCAGCCCGCTTCCGACAAGAAATCAAATCCAATAAGGCTAGGTAACAAATCCTGACCTTGGCGATAATCCAGACCCAAAAACCCAACGTCCCGCCGGACGTTAAGCGGCAAAAGCACATGAATAAAGACACCATCAGAATGATCCAAGGGCTGTCAAATCTCGGCATCCGCACGGAGGACGCCTTTGCAATCCGCCGCATCGCCATGACACTCCATCGCTGGAATGAGCTTGAATGCGGCGACGGCAACGACCGCGCGTCCTGGTCGATCGAGCGGGACGACGAGACCGACAAGCCATACATGGTTACATATCCGCACACGGGAAAGAGCTATCGGCGCCCCATCCCCGACCGCGAGAAAGGGGCGCTTGCGCGACTGGCCAAGATCATGGCCAAGTACCCGGACCTTCAGGCGTGCCATCAGACCGACCCGCGCGGCTGCTCTGTGTATATCGTTCGTAACTCAGACATCCCGAATGGCTCTTCCATCAGGGAGTTTTACACACGCGGTCAACCTGTTCACGCATAACCATGACCATCAAAATCAAACATCACCACCAACCACTGCGGAACCGCGCGCATATCATGAACAGCCTAATCAACAACTCCAATACGTCCGAACACACGCCAGGGCCGTGGGCAATAAGCAAGCACGCCACCCCGGAGCACTCGCCTCAATTCGGAATCTATTCCGATGAAGCTGCGAATGACCACTGCATCGTGAAGGAAGCGAACGCCGAAGCCGACGCCCGCCTCATTGCCGCCGCGCCCGATTTGTTGGCTGCGCTGAAAGATACGCTGTCGCTTGTCGTCGGGCAATTCCATGATGGCACTAATACTACATGCGTTCAACGCACAATCGACTCCGCCCGCACCGCCATAGCCAAAGCCGGAGGGGCCGACCACCCATGAACACCACCACCCCCGCCCCTAACTGGTGCTTCATCGGCATCAAAGATACGTCCGACTGGACCATCCCGGACAAGCTCAAGCCCTACCTGTCCAGCGTGCAAACCGTTTACGGATTCAACCGCAATCTGCACGCGCACCTTTGCGAATTCACGCCAAGTTACGATCTGACGGCGGTTGCGCGCGACTTTGAGCCGAGCGGCTTGCTCGACGGACTGCCCCAACTGGAGCGCGAACTTATCGCCGACGAAATCCGGGAGCTGCTCGCCGGGGCACCCCTGGGCGAGTCGAACCACTATCGCCACGTCAACCAAGTCGAAGACATGATCCGGAACGGGGCCAAGTTTCACGAGGCCGGCGACATTGCCGACCCCGAAGATCCCAACGAGGACACGGACTCAATGCTGTGCGAATACTGGAACCCTAACCCACGCTTCTGAAATGAACGCGCAAACCATAATCTTCGCCATCGCCTGCATCCTGGTTCTCGTCATCCTGATTTTTCTGGATGGCGAGGGCGACGGGGGGCGGAAGTGATCGGCCAGGTGACCACACAATGTGCAGTCTCGTAGGCATGAACTCTACCAATTACGCAGCAAAGGAACTGGAATCAATGACCGTTGGGCGCACGAAAGTAATCAACGGAAAGTCCGTGACTCGCTGGAGCATCATCCGGTGGGAGGTCGGAACATACGGGAAGGATATCACCACAAACCTGACGGAAACTCTGACCGAACTCGGATTCGACACCGAATGAGATTCTACAACTCAACCGACGACGCCATCGAGCGGCGGGAGGAAAGAAACCGCCGATCTCGGGAATCCCGCAAGGAGGAACTTCTTCGGAAAGCCCTAGACTGGCTAGACGACTACGGAATGCGGATGGCGGGAACGGCAAAGCTCGCTGACAAGATTCGAGCAGAACTAGCGACGACTGATTCGGCCAACACGCACTAGTCCAACCCCCGTTTTCCATATCGCCATGCCCTTCACCCTGACCGAGCAACGCCGCTTCCCCAGCAGTGCGCCCCATATTCTTATCACCCTGTCCGATGAGACCAGCGATGCCGACCGGGAGCGCGCCGGACGATTGGCCCGGGCTTTGCGCGCCCGCGTGGCCCGCGCCCCCGCCGGGTATGTCCTTACGCCCGCAGCCGCCGAGCGGTGGCGGCTGCTGTTCGAAGCCGGTTACGACGCCCGCACCTTCTATTCCTCCGTCCACGGCCTTGCCTGGCGGTTCTTTCTCGGCTCCGGCAAGCCCCGCGCCATGAGTGCCGTTTTGAAGTCGATCAGGGACGAGGCCGCGCTATCGTTGCCAGCATGAAGGTGCCGAAAAGAGAAGCTGGGGAGAGTGCGAATGCCGAGTTTGTCCGGCTCTGCTTTCAGCGGCGCATCCGGATCGGAGACGCGAATAAGGTGAGGCGTCTGCGGGCACGGACAAACCGGAATAGGAGGGGCGCAAAATGAAACCCCGCTTTTCCGTCCTCTTCGCCCGCGTCTGGGCGCAGCACCCGCATTGGACGGCGTCCCAAGTGGCCCGGGAATTGGCCAGCCGGCGTCGTCCGAAGGCGCCGCCCCCCGACCGGCGCGACGTTGTCCGCCGCATGGAACAACAAAAGTTGTTTTAATCCTTGACGGTGCGCCGGGACGGGGCAACGTGGGGCAAATGCAAATCCGCCTAAGCCCGAAGGTGACCGCGAAGGTGCGCAAGGCCGCCGCCCGGAGCGGGCGAACCTGCCCGAAGGAAGTCGAATTTTCGCTGCTGGCCTATTATGCCGGCAGACGCCCGCGGAAACTTTAACCTCCAACCCCCGACCGTCGAAAGAACATGCCCAACGAACCCATCGTTCACACCCAGCCCCCCGTTATCAGCAATCCATTTGCCCGGCACCTGGCCGAGCACGTCAACGCAGGCGCAGTCGCCATCGAGTCCGAGCGCGCCACCGCGGAGGCCCAGGGCAAGCTGGTAATCGCCAAGCGATTTCCCCGCGATCAAGCCCGGGCCTATGCCAACATCATCGACGCCTGCCGGCGCCCGGGCCTTGCGGAGGAGGCGATTTACTCCTTCCCCCGCGGTGCGCAGACTGTCAGCGGCCCATCAATCCGGCTCGCTGAAATGCTCGCGGCCAACTGGGGAAACATCGACTACGGCATCCGCGAACTGTCCCGCAAGGAAGGGGTCTCCGAAATGGAGGCGTATTGCTGGGACCTGGAGACCAACACCATGTCTTCCCAGAAGTTCACAGTCCGCCACATCCGGGACAAAAAGGGGGGCGGTGTCGCGCTGACGGACGAGCGCGATATTTACGAACTGACGGCAAACATGGGCGGACGGCGGCTCCGCGCCCGGATTCTCGCCATCATTCCGGCGGATTTGGTGGCCGCAGCGATGGCCCAGTGCGACCGGACGTTGGCCGGCGCGGCGGACGCCCCGTTGACGGATCGCATTCGTCGCATGATCGAGGCGTTCAAAACGCTTGGCGTTCCGGCATCGCTGATCGAGCAGCGCGTCGGCCACGCCCTCGACGCCGTGACGGGCGAAGAGCTGGCGGACCTCCTGAAGATCCACAACTCCCTCCGGGACGGCCACAGCGCCCTAGGCGATTGGTTCGGCGCACGTCAGGAGGCTGAAGCGGGCCCCGGGGCGGAGGTTCAGGGGGAAACCCCCGCCCCTGAAAGCGCGGACGACTCGGCGCCGGCTGGACGGCGCCCGCGTGGACGCCCGCGCAGTACCGCAGGCATCGCCGCCGTGGCAGAGAATTCTGTGCCCAAGGATGCGGAGCCGGCTGCCGCAGCCGAAGCCCCCGCCACCGCCGCCCAGAATGCCAAGGCCATGAAGGACCGCGAAGCGCGCATGAAGGCGGCTGCGGCCAAGGAAGCACATGCGCCCGCCGATTCCGCGCCTGCGCAACATTCGACCGTCACGGCCGGAACCCTGACCGATGGCCAGCGGATCGAGGTTGTTTGCCACGTCGAAACCATGCGCGGCATTTCCATGGCCAACAAGGACGCAGACGGGAAGGTCGTTTCCTCCCCCAGCGCGCACGTCTTGCTCAAAGGGGAATACATCGGCCCGGCGTATCACTTCGGCGGCGGAATCAACGTCGGTACGAAAGACGCGCCCGTTTACGAACCCAACGCCGAATGGAAGGCGGCGAAGGCCGAAGACCTTCCCGTCAAGCTCGTCATCGTGGGCAAGTCGAGTCCCGTGTCCCGCAAGGTTGGCGACACGACCGTCCGGGAAGTCAAGGTCGTGGCCCTGATCCAGTCCATTAAGATCGAGGAGGCGCATCCGGAGGACCCGGAAGTGGTCGAGGAGTGAAGCGCGTGAAGATTCGGGAGGTGTTACCATGAACAGCCTGACTGTTGCCATTCCCGAGATTCAGGCTCCGGTCGTCCTCGCCGACTCCCGTTTCCTTGAAACCCTCGCCCAGGTCGAGGCCCAAGTTGCCGCCTTGGCCATCAATGACGATGCCGGCGCCCAGGCTGCGGCCGACATTCAAATCAGGCTGACGACAGCCGGCAAAAAGCTTGATGCCACGCGCAAGGGACTGAAGGCGCCGTTCATCGAGGCCGGGCGCCTGATCGACGCTGCTGCCAGAGAGCCGATGGAGCGGATCGAGGCCGCCAAGGACAAGCTCAAGCAGCGCCTTACCGCCTACGTCATCGAGCAGGATAGGCGCGCCCGCGAGGCCGAGGCCGCCCGGCAGAAGGAACTGGCGCGTCTTGAAGCCATCCGATTGGCCGAGGAGAAGGAGGCGAAACGTCTGGCCGACGAAGCCATGCGGCTCCAACGCGAACAGGAAGCGGCTGCGCTGGAGGCTGCTGAAGAGGGCGACGTTCTTCTATTGGAGGATTCCTTGGAGCCGGAGGCCCCTCGCGAAAAAACTGAGACCGAGAAGGCCATCGAGGCGGTCCGCTATGCACCTGCGCCGGTAGCCGCCAAGCCGATTGGCGTTTCCTTCCGTGTCACTTTGGTTCCCACCGTCACAGACCTTGCCGCTCTCCCCGATCAGTTCGTCATCCGCACCCCCAACACGCAGGGGCTGATTGCAACCTTCTGTACGCCGTGGAAGGAAGGTTCTGCCGTGCCGACATGCCCGGGCGTGTCATTTGAGATCAAGCGGGAGCCGGTATCGACGGGACGGAGGATGTTTTGATTCCCACCATCCGCACCAGCGAATTGAAGCGCGCCCTGAATTGCGGGGCCTCGATAGTCCTGCGCCCCAAGGTGCGCTCCCGCCAGGGGGATGACGGCCACGAGGGCGCCATGCTGCATTACCTGATTGCGCGGCGCGCCATCGACGAACTGGGGGCCGAGGGGCCCGAAGAGCTGGCCGCGCCTGACGTTCCGGCCGGCTACCGCCTTCCGGCGTTCTCAATGTGGATCGTGGGCTGGGCGATTCGGCACATCCGAGAAACGGTGCCGGACGACTGGACCCTCATGGTTGAGGTTGGGCTGGCCTACCGTTACGAGCGGTGGATTCAATCCGGTCACATCGACCTGCTGGCGATCAGTCCGGACGGGAAAAGCGTCATCATCATCGACTGGAAGACCGGACGAAAGATCGTTGATCCGGCATCGGAAAACGAGCAGGGAAACGGTTACTTGGCCTTGGTAAAACGGGCGTGGGCCGAGATCCAGAACGCCATGGTCCAGATCGTGCAGTTTTACGCCGACGAAGAGGCTGGATTTGACCGCGTTTCGACGGTCGTGGTTGGCCCCGAGATCGTGAACGGCGTGGTCTCCGCTCTCGACAACCGGATGGGCGCCCAGCTAGACAGGCAGGATGAGTTGCACACCGGCCCGTGGTGCGACTACTGCATTGGCCCCAGCTGCCCGGCGCTGAGGGCAGAAATGGAAGAGCTTGAATCTATGAAGATGACCCTCACCCCCGAAGCATTGGCGGCGACCGGACCGGAGCCGGACGACCTCACGCTGTCCAAGTTCGTCGAGATCGGCCGGCGGCTGGCGACCCCGATCGATGATGCCATTGCCATGGCTAAGGACCGCATAAAGCGCAACGGCTCGCTGCCCTGCGCCGATGGCGGCAGTTACGTCCTGCGCCCGCACGGAGGCCAATACTCGCTCAAGGATGGTGTTCAACCCTATACCTACTATCGCCGTGCCAAGGACCTGCTGGAGTCCGAAGAACGGTTTTCCACCACCGTCAAGATTTCCATGTCTCGCTTGATCGACGAAATCGCCGAGGAACGCGGCATCAACAAGGGGGGCGCAGCCCCCGTCACCGCAAAGGGCGTTGTCGATGCCACCCTCAAGCCGCTGCTGGATCAGGCGGTCAATGAGTGGCTCGTGAAAATTTGATGACCATGAAGAAGAAACACTACCACCCATGGGAACCCATCGAACGCCCCGGGCGTCCGGTGGGCCGCCTCTCCCAGCTTGGCAAGTATTACCGCCGGATGCAGCGGTATTACGCCAGCCTCCGCCGCCCGTGCCCTACGACAAACACCAACTGAGGGCGATCAACGCTTGGACGGAAAAGCACGGAAGCCTGGACGGCTTCATATTGCCGCCGGCAGCCAAGCGCAAGCGCAGGAACAACGAGGAGAGCAGGATTCAGCGCGCCGTTATCGCTTGGTGGTCCAAGGAGTGTGTCAGGCTGGGCATTCCAGAGATCCTGCTGTTCTCGACTCCTAATGGGGGATTCCGTGGAGGGGACGTGACGGGTGCCATTATGAAGGCCGAGGGTCTGCGGCGCGGTGCGCCCGACCTGATACTGGCCGTGACCACCCCTACCGGGAAGGGCCTGTTCATTGAGGTGAAGACCGAGACCGGAGTGGTGACGCCAGAGCAGGAGGAATTTCACCGCCAGCTTTCCAAGCAAGGATACAACGTCGGGGTGGCGCGCTCGGAGGACGTGGCGCGGAGGATGATTTTGGGTTATCTTAACGCCGCGAAAGATTTCGCATGAAAACACATGAACATGGAGCGTTGGCTCTGCCGATTGATCCGGGGGCTCGGCGTCCCCGGTGCTTCTCATGCAGACACTGGGGGATGCCATCCGTGCCAACGAAGACCATGCAACTTTCGGGCCGCATCATGGGATGGTGCGAACTGGTGAAAGATAAAATCGACTGGCGCCCTGAAGACAGCACCTGCGAAAAGCACGAACCGATTTCCCTGAACATCGCGAGTGAGACACGCGGCCCTCTGGCCCCGAATGCAGAAAGCGGCCAGTCCCCGCGTTGTCTCTAATCGCTTGTTAGCGTCTTTCATTCTTATGAACTCATTCAAACAACACATCCCATCATTCTGCGACGTGGACCATCCGACAGCGGTCCCGTTCGAGACTACCGAAGAACTGCTCGCCCTCGAAATCGTGCAGCGATACGGCAAGCAACCCGACTTCTCGCACTTCGCGATAAGCGACAACGTGCTCATGGAAATCTCGGATGGCGGACACCACTGGTGGGCAGTAGGCTACATCGAGCACCCGGAGCAAGTAAACCTTCCGAAGTGGAACGGCGGAAAATACCGCGCAGAACTGCCGAACGGCGAGCGCGTGGAACTTGAATCAGGGGAAGTCGTCATGTCGTGCGGCGACACGCTCACTCTGCGCGATGGCACAACCGCACGCTGGCTTCGCTAACAATCCGAATCAGCGGACGCCCGAGGGCGGACGTGAAACCCTTTGAACTATGAAAACATCACACGAGCGTAGAACGCCATCCACGAAGAAAGGCCGCATGAAGGGCGTTCGCTGTGGTCGGCTGGTTGGGCCTCGTCCGCCCGACTACCCCCGAGGCTGGAAGCCTGTGAAAAACGGCACGGTCATAAGGCACGGCGATATGTGGTGGCCGAGCAAAATCCCCGCCACATGCACAGTCGGAGAGCGCCTGCATGGCTATGGTCGGCTCCTGCGGCGGACGAGGCCCAACACCGGGGATGACCCGCGAGCACAGCGCAAATAACTCTATGGACACGAATACAGAACCCACTACCGCCGACCAAGGAGCCGCTGTGCTCGTTGGGTCTGGCCCCTCGTTCGGCTCTTTGATCGACTCGATTGCCTTCGAGTCCAAGGAACCGGATCGCGGCTACACTGTGCGCGCAAGCTACCTCAAGGAGCCGCGCAAACAGGACGCGCTAATCGAAATCTTCAAGGACGCGAAACCGCTGCGCGCCTTCTACTTTCCAGCCTACAAGGTGTGGAACATCGCCGCACACTTCCGCGACATCGTGGACGGTGAAATCGATGGCAACGCCAGCGGCTACCAGATGGCCGCGTGGGACGGCATCTCGAACAGCATCGTGATTCTGCCGAACATGGAAGTGAGCCGCGCTCACTCGAACACCAAAAAAGACGGAGCGTAATTATGACTACCGAAAAAGGACAGACTGTGAGCGTTGGCTCGACTGGCGGGTTGGGCGCGTCTGCGCCCACAGCGACCACCTACACCAAATCCTACTCGGGTCGCGGATACTTCGACGACAATCCGCTGGCCTACATCACGCTGAAAGTGAACCACGCAGACGCGGTGCGTGTGCCTGCCTCGCTGCTCAAGCAGCTCGTGCAAGACCTCGCCGATAACGACGGCATCTCTTCGCCCAACACCTAGATGAGCCACGCCGACAGCGCAAAATTTCAACTGGCATCCGACGCCGGACAGACTCCCGAGAAACCTCGGGCCGCTGTCGGCGTTGGCTCTGGCGACTGGTTAGCCGGTCTTTCTTCGAGGAGCCTCTACTACCGTGATGAATGGTGCGCCATCTATCACGCGGACTGCCGCGAAGTGCTGGACGAAATGAAGTGCCATCTCGTGATGACTGACCCGCCCTATGGCATCCACGGCGGACGTGGCAGCATGAGCACGAACCGCGGGCGGGGAAACTACACGAGCGACTTCGATGACACGCCGGAATATATCCGCGACGTGGTGGCGGACGTGATCCGCCGATGCGTGGCCAAATGGCCAACTGTCGTGACGCCGGGGAACACGAACATGATGCGCTATCCGCAGCCGGACAGCTTCGGGTGCTACTACCAACCGGCAGCCGTCGGGCTGCAAACGTGGGGCAACCTCGACGCGCAACCGATCCTCTACTACGGCAAAAACCCGACGAAGCGGAACTTCGGCACACCATGCAGCTACACGCTGACGGAAACACCAGAGAAGAACGGCCATCCGTGCGTGAAGCCGCTTGGCGCGTGGAAACGCCTCATGGCGAGCGTGAGCGTGGAAGGAATGACGGTGCTCGATCCGTTCATGGGCAGCGGAACCACGCTACAGGCCGCGCGAGAACTCGGACGCTACGCCATCGGCATCGAACTTTCCGAGGAATACTGCGAAATTGCGGCCAAGCGTCAGCAACAACGCATGATGTCTTTCGGCTAACGGTTCGGATCAGCCACCGGCGCGGGGCTAAAGCCGCGCCAACACTCTATGCAAAATCCAACTGAAAATGATCGCAAGCCGGACGAGCGCGCCGGTTGTGCTGTGGCCGTGGGTTCGGCGTTCGCTCGCGAGCCGAGATACTTCGTCGTCAAACTCAGCGACGCCCGCAAGCACCTGTCGCGTGTGGAATGGGACAAACTCCGCAGTCTCGGAAGCACGGTGGCCTGTGGGCGGAAGCTCGAAGGTAAGAGCCTACTGCAATGCGTGGTGGTCGAATCTGACTGGCCTGAATACGAGCCGACATGGAGAGCCATCGAAGCGCGCATGACTGGCACGGCACCCAACTTCGACCGACTGCGCTACGCGCTGGAAGAGGCCGAGCGCACAAAGAGCGGTGCGCGGCTGGCAGACTACGCCGACGACATTCGCGCTCTTCTTACGCCGAACCCTGCGAGTGAGCCACGATGACAGCGCAGAACTACTCTCAACCCATGAATACAAATCCAACTATCGAAAACCAAGGAGCCGCTGTCAGCGTTGGCTCTGATCGCTTGTTCGGCGTGCCTTATCTTGTGGATAACCTCCGCGAGTGGGCTGCCGAATTTCGTGCAAATCAGCACCCGGTAACGCTGACGCTATTCCGCGCGATACAGACGCTTGAAAAAATGGACGCAGCAATTGCCAAAGACGAACGAGAAAAGGCGCATCTTCACGCGGAAATCGGTCGATACCGGGCATCCATCGACAATTACTGCCAGACCTACGACGAAGGCGTGGCGGACTCGAAAGACATGAAGCGACTGCGCGAAGTGCTAGAGCCATTAGGGGACAAACCAGTGCCCGTATGGCAAAAGTATGGCCACCCGAGCGAAGTGCGTATTTCGCCGAACACTAAGCTGACCTCATGACGGCCCCACTCCAAAGCCCCGAATCTCTCCCTGCCGTCTCGCGGGCCGTCATTGATGGTCTGGCGTCTGGTTCGGATCGCATCGTGTCCGCCGCGATGCTGATGGATGACGGCTTGATCGTCGCTGGCGTGCGCCACTTCTCGCCCGACATGCGGGCCACGCTGCACCGCATCTACGGGGACGGCTATCACCGCCGGGTAAAGGAACAGGGCTTCATCGACATCCGGGGCAAATTCTTGGACCGCGAGACCGCGTGGAAGAGAGCCGAGACGACCGGACAAATCCGCGAGCAGGTAAGCGTCCCCGGCACACTCTACAGTGAAAACCTCTACTAATCCGAACACGGAGGTCAGCCACGACCAGAACGTAAACCCGCCAACCCAATGACGACACCGATCAAGACCCCCGATCAATTTCACGCCGCCTGCGCGGACATGCTGGACGCGATGGCCAGCCCGAGCGCAGGCAGTCCGCCCGAATCTCGCGACCCCATCAAGGTCGTTGCTGCTGTGCCGACTGGTTCGGCGAAAGAGACCACCGACACGGACAGAATCAGGTGGCTGGAAAATCGTGCCCTCGGGCAATCCAACCTCGCCACACTGGACGACATCCTCGCTAGCACTAACTGGTGCTCACTCCGCCACGCCATCGACGCGGCCATGGCCCGTGACCTTTAAGCCGAACAATAAGCATCAGCCGACGCCCGCGAGCGGAGGCACCACTCTATGAAAAAGAAATCCAATGTTGAGCGGGCAACGCCACGCTCGAAGAAGTCCGCCGCTAGGGCGTTGGCTGTGGGCGCTGGGTCTGCGCCGCTTGCGTGCGTGGTCCGCGATAACAAACTCGTGATCGAGATTGGCGTCGGAACTCTGGCATGGGCTAGTCACTGGAGAAACGGTGGCCCACTCAACAACTGCAAAGTGGATACGCGCCGCCGAAAGGCATGGGCGAGGGATGTCGGACGCGCGATGACCCGCGAAGACGAGGTGGGCAACAGCCCGCTGAACGACTTCCTCGACAAGATGATGATCGCTGCGGCCGATGACGGCAGCGAGGCACTAATCTTTCCGCAGACCCAGTGATTCACCAACATGAAGAATCGAGTAACTTCCACAACCGCCCGGAAGTGGCAGAGATACAACCGCTGGCGTTCCAAATACAGCGCACTTGACCGGGGGCTTGCCATCATTCAGCGCTGTGTCGGGCGATTGGTTGGGCGGTTTGGCCTAGTGTTGGCGTCGGAAGTGCGAGCGATGTTGGCCGATCCTGTAGCACTGCGAAATCATGTCATGGGACATAGCTCCGCCGTCCGACCTGTAGAGGACACTCCGGATGCTTCTGCCCTCGCAGAGACAATCGTGACCGCAATCGAGGGCCGCTTCCGCGATTGGCTCATGTCGAACGAGCACGCCGAGGCCCGTCGGTTAGTCGCCGAAATCCTGGACCATGAACTCGACGGATGGACCGTGCGGACTGCGGACTACGACGAGCTTGGGAAATGTGCAGACGGCCTGGCCGACTGCCTCGACGTGCTTCGCCATCCGCTCGATGACACCGCGCTGCGTGCCTTGCGCTGGCATAGCCAACTGCGCCGCATCCCTTCACCGAACAACAAGGGCGACCCCGAGGGCCGCAGCCCTTAGCTTACCGCGGCCCAAACGTCGTCCGCTCCCGGCAATACCGGTGATGGAACAGAACCTTCTCTACCTTCCGCCATGTCTTCACCTTGGGCAGTGCCTGCTTGAGAAAGAACCAGTCCTCGGCACCGTCGTGGTGATCCGGGAAACGAAAGTCCCGCGCAAAGTCGGTTCGCCACGCGCACCAGTGCCATGGCGTGCGGATGATGTCTGAGAATCGCCCGTGGGGCAGGTGTTTCGGCTGTTCGTTCTGCGCACCAAGGATCGTGCGGACGATAAACGGCGGCGAGCCGTTCAGGCTGCAATCGGCATTGTAGGCCACCAAATCGACTCCGTGCTCCAGTTCGGGCTTCAGTGTCCTGAAGAAATCCGGTGACACGGAGTCGTCGTCGTCAATGTGGCAGACGTAGCGCCCGGCGGCCATGTCCATCATGTCGTTTCTCTTCGTGCCCAGATGGCGGGCGCGGTTGTCGAGAAAGGCGATGACCTCCAACTGGGGATCGGCCTGCTTTGCGAGGACCGCGAGCAATTCACTCAATTTGTCCAGCCGTTCGGGCAGGGAAGGGACCAGGACGGAAAGGAGGATGTCCATGAAAACCAAGGTTGGATAAAAATCTCGACAGCGCAACACGAGATGTTAAGCGATGTCTGGAATGAATCCCCGCGCGCAATCCATGGCCGATGTTCAGGGTCAGCAAGTCGTCTATTATGGCGAGAACGCCGCTGGCGAGCACCAGTTTGGCAACGGCTCTCCGCTCGTCACACACCGCTTTGGCACGCTTGATCAGGCCGTGGCGCGGTTTGGACGCAGGATCAAGCTGGAGAGCACGGCAGGGAAGTCGAAGGCTCACGCGGCGGGAATGAAGGCGTTCAGGGATGGGGACATTTTTGATCCGCGAACGGAGGATGTGTTGGCGAGGAAGGGATTCGCGTTTGGGTATATGGAGGGATTGATGACATGACCACACTCGAAGCATTGGGCCGCATGATCACCTCGATGGAAGCTGACGAACGGCGCCGGAAGCGCGAGCGCGAGGGCACGCGCCGGCTCTGGCGTGAGTTCGGCAGGATGGTCCGGGCTGAACGCAAGGCCCGCAGGATCAGGCTGGACGAATTTTCCCGGCGGATGGGCCTGAGCAGCGGAATGATTTCCTATCTGGAAAGCGGAACGCGCCAATGGTCGCTCGCGCAGGCGAAGAAGGCGATCAAGATGCTGGTCCGGCACCAGATGTGGCCGGATTGCCCGGTGGGACCGCGCCGCTAAATCATTGACTCCGGTTCGCGACATTCTGACAGTCCGTCAAATGCTGGACCACGAGTAGATTCTGTCGATGGAGACTCCGCTTTCCCGGTTACCATCTTCCACTGCCACTTCTCCGACAGGGAGCGGCTACGGCGCGTCTCCGGAGGTAGACGAGAAAACCATGGGGGCGGACAATCGCGTGGTCACCTCGGTCGATGCTGCGGTGAATCTCACAGAGACCGACATTCGGGACGCGAGAAACCTGATCAGGAACGCCAGGAGAATCACGGCCAAGAAGCAGGGTGCGCCTCCTTACAACAACAAGGATCTCAAGGATCAGGGCAAGGCGTGGAAGCGAAACTTTTCGACCAGGTTCCTGCAAAAGGAGCTGAATCGAGCTGCGCCCCGCTTTTACATGCCGGTCCTGACGGCATCGACCATGACGGCCGCCGAACTTCCGGCCGGATGGCCTGAAGGACAGAAGAAAACCCAGTTTTTTAGGGACACAATGACGCGGGCCATCCGTGGATGGCGGAAAAATGACATGTTCTGGCGGGGGTTGGCATCCGAGGTGGTGGATTACGGGTTCGGATTTGCTTCATGGACAGACCCTTACGAGTGGAGACCGCACTTATGCCGGATGGACAGGGGGTTCGTTCCACGTGGAACCGAGGTCATGGACGAAAACCTGCAAAGGTTCACGCTGAAGTGGGATTACCAGCCCAATGTCCTGCTGGAGATCGTGCGGAAGTCTGTCGAGGGCGGAAGCGAGAATTGGCAGAAGGACGCCGTGGCGGCCGCCGTCCAAGCGGCCAGTCTTCCGGCAATGCCGAGCGATTACAGCAACCTACGCAAGTGGGAGGAGATGATTCGAGAGCAGGCATGGGATTTCAGTTACACAAAAACCACCAAGGTTATAGAGTGCAGGCATTTATACGTTGTGGAGTTCAACGGTAAGGTCAGCCATTACATTCTGTGGCCAAGCGGACCGACCAAGTTCCAGCTTCTCTACGAGCACCTTGACGCATACGAAAGGACGGACGACGTTGTGGTCGCCATGACGTTTGGGTATGGGGACGGCACGATCCACGGTTCCTGGGGCGCCGGGCAGCTGCTTTACGACCTTGCTGCACAGGTGGAGAGGGTGCGGAACGACTCGATAGACAACCTGCTGAACAGCAACAAGCAGAAGTTGCAGGTTGCGTCCGCAAAAGACGTTGCCACTGCACAACTTGTGGTGAACGACACCATGATTATCGCCACCGGGGCTACCTTCGCTGGAAACGTGGCCGCGGTGGGGGGCAAGTCAGAGGGCTATCTGGCCCTGGATGACCGTATGACGCAGTGGGCGCAAGAAATTGTGGGCGATTATCTTCCGCCCATCCCCCTTCAGCCCAGTGACATAAAGGCCGCTCAGGTGAACGCCGCCCTTGCGCGTGAGCAGGAGGCGCAGCGCGATGTGCTGGAGGCGTGGATGAAGCAGGTTGCGTTGGTGGTGAGGACCATGATCAGCCGGATGCTCGATCCAGACAGCGATGACGAATACGCCAAGGGGGTTCGCAAAAAATTGTTGGGAGACAACGCCGGGTGGCTCGCGTCGATTTGGAGGAAGTTGCGGAAAAGTATAAAAATCCTGCAAAAGATCACGCCTCCCCCTTCGATCAGCCTGACTGAGGAGGAGATAGAGATTCTGATCAATCAGCCGGTAATCCAAAGCGTTACCGACTTCACCGAGTATGCCGCAAGCCAGCGCGCCCAATTTGCCTCGTCTGTCATGGGGAACCCCCTGTTTAACCAGTCGGCGGCAGCCCGCTACATGGCGGCCGGCGTCCCCGGGGGCGGAGATTCTTTCGTGGAAAGCATTGTGGTCCCGGATGGGGACATAACCACGATCACGGCGCAGCAACGCCAGCAACAGATTGAGAATACGACCATGCTGGTGACCGGCGAGCCGGTGCAGGTGGTGGTCACGGACAACCATTACGTCCACTGGCAGGGCCTGGCCGGCAAGCCAATCGAGGACGCGATCAACGGAGGGCTCATGCAGGCTGCGGTGGCAGGACTCACTCATTTGGCCGCGCACTACGCCGCTGGGGTGAGCCAAAAGACGTGGCCGCCGGACCAGATCAACGAGGCCAAGGCCACTCTTGCACGCTACCAGCGCGCGATGGAGGAAAAGGCCAAGGAGCAGGCCGCCGCCCAGCAGCAACAGTTCGCCGAGCAAGGCGCTCCGCAAATTTCTGGTCAGCAGCTTGCGGGATAATGCAAAATTTTGACACGCCTGTCATTCTTTGGTTGACACGACGTTAGGCCGCGTGCGCAGAGTAAGTGACGACCATGGATGCTCCGACGCTGGACAAGACCACAATTATTTGGTGGCGGCAAATTGCCGGCGATCCACGGTTTCAGGAGGCGGTCATGTTTTTGCGGATGAATCACTGTCCAGCCGCCAAGGGAGACACCGTGGCGGCCATCATGGAGGCGTCCCTGAAGTGGGCCGGATACCAGGAGGCCCTGAATGATCTGACCGGTGTCCTTACCCGGCTTCCGTCGTCCGAGAGGACGCTGGACGAACCGCCGATGGAGGCGTGAGCACCAGACCCAACCCCCTTATGCCAGACCCAACCCCCCCTCAAGCATCTCCACCGAGCCAAGCGGGCTCGTCCGCCAAGCCGATTACGCCGGAACAGCTCAACCAGGAACTCGCCGGCAGCAGCCGTCCCTCCCTGGACCCGCAGCCGCCGGCCCCCGAGGTCCCGAAAACGGTCTTCAAGGAGCCTCGTGAAGACACCCTCCGCATTGGCGATGACAAGGGGAGGCTCATGGAGCGGTCGCTGGATGGGTTCGGCGAGAAGGCGCGGGAGATGATGAAGAAAAAGCAGGAGGCCCCTGCGACCGAGAAGGAATCAGATCCCGAGAAGGTGATTGAGGTGAAGGCCAAGGCTCCCCCAAAGTCCGACGACAAAAAGGCTGCGCCGGCCGTCGAGAAAAAAGAGGAGACCCCCAAGAAGACCGAGGAGGAGGATGTCCCTGAAGATCAGCGCAAAGTGCTTGCCCACGACAAGCCGGAAACGGCCAAGCGAATCAAGCACTTCCTGCGCGAGATCGCCAAGAAGGACGAGGCCGTGGCCGAGGCGAGGCGGGAACTGGAGGAGGCCAGGAAAAAGCCCGCCACCGCAGTTAACGCCGAAGAATATGCCGAACTGAAGAAGAAGTTCGAGGAGGCTACCCAAACAGCCCAGATTCTTCGGCGCAGGGTCGAAATCGAAAACGACCCCGACTTCAAGGCTAAGTATGTCGAGCCCATCTCGCGGGCGGAAAAGTCAATCGCCGACACGCTCGGAAAATTCGTGAATCAGGCCACGATGAAGGCGATTGCCGATGCGGGCGGATTCGGGCCGTTCAGCCGCTCAACCCAGCAATTCACTGTGACCGAGGTCGATCCCGGCACCGGGGAGAACGTCCAGGTTACGCGCTCTGCGGCCGAACTGGCGCGTTCGTGGATGCAGGCGATTCCACTCGACGACGCCGAGTTCATCAAGACCGCCATGGGGCAGCAGCGCCTCCTTTCCGAGGAAGCACGGGTCGCCAAGGAGAAGGAGGCGGCCAATTTCAAAGAGCACTACGAGAAGCAGGAAGCCGCGCAGCGGGCTGCCGTCGAGGGGAGGCAGGCGGCGGAACGCAAGGCCGCGGAGGAATACTCCAACTGGCTTGCGGAAACGACGAGCAAGACAGATTGGCTCAAGGACGTGGAAATCCCGGCCAATGCCACGCCGGAGCAACGCCAGCAGATCGAGGAGACCAACGAGTTCAACAAACAGCTCCGCGATGGGCTCGGCAAGCACCCATCGACACCGCTGGAATACGGCCAGATGAAGCTCGAAGCCGCCGAGGCCCATCACCTCCGGCGCACGGTTGGCGCACTTGAAAGCGAGGTGGCGGCACTCAAGGAGCAGCTTTCCAAGGCCAAGGGGGCGATGAAGACGACCGGCAAGGGCGGATCGCTGCTGACCTCGGCAGGAAAATCGACCAAGGAGCCGGAGCCGTCTGACCCGACCGACTTCAGGAGCGGCCTCCGGGCGCGGGCCACCGCGTTGCAGTCTGGAACTACCGAAGACTGACGATGCCTACGCCGCCGCAAGAACTGGCCGCCCTCGTCCTGGACAAGATCGGCACAATGCCCGATGCCGAGGCCGCAACCTACTTCGGCGTATCTCTCGGGACCATCGCAGGCTGGAAGAAGGGCAAGAACGCACCCAGCCTTGCTGCCGCCCAAAAGGTCTGGGACGAAACGCTCCTCTGTCAGACACCTGAACTGTGGGGAAAGACAAATGAGGGCATCGCGCTTCTTCTTCCGATCTACGAAGATCCTGAGCCGATGTTCCTGATCACGCTGATTCGGTCGATGCGGCTGTACGGCATCGAGAAGATTGCGATCATCCCCAAGCTGCGGACGCTGATCGAGGAAGCGAGGAATGACTTGGCCGAGCGGGCCCTGCTGTCCACCGCCGAATGGTTCATCTTCGCCGATTGCGACATGATCCTGCCGTGTGGCAACGGGGCCATGCTGCGCCATGCGGGGGTTCCTCTGGCCGAACCACGGGCCAGCTTCAACGCATTCGACAGGATCATGTCTCACCCCAAGGAGGCGCGCATCGTTGGCGGCCTCTACCGGGATCGTCGCGGGACGGGCAAGGTCCAGTGCGAATCTGCCTTCAGGGCGGCAACGGAGAACGAGCGCCTGAACGGGTGTTTCACGGGCAAGACCAGCGAGTCCCGGCTTGAGGAAGTTGGCTGGACCGCCTTTGGGTTTGTGCGAGTTCATCGCTCGGTTTTCGAGGAGATGAAGGCGGCGGCCACGCCGGGCGGGATTCTGGCCGATATTGCGCCCCCGCCGCCGCCTCGGGACAAGGAGCCGCCAGGGTACTTTGGGAGGTCGAATGTCTGGCGCGGGGAGGACGTGGCATTCTGCCGCCGTGCTGGCAAGCTGGGCATCAAAACCTACGTGGACACCGGGCTCGTTCTTGGCCATGTGGGCAAGAGGGTTTATTGAGGCCATGCGCATCCTCGTAAAGTATCCCACCCGCCAGCGTCCGGAGATATTCCTTCACCGCCTGCGGGAGTACGTGGATGGGGCGGCGGACATGCTTCGGATTACCTTTCTGGTATCTCTCGATCTCGATGACGTGACGATGGATGAAGGCGTGTTCAGGCGGGCTATGGATTTGCACCAAAACGTCATTCTTGTGGGCGGAAACTCGCGCACCAAGATCGAGGCGTGCAATGCCGATGTGCAGAGCGATGGAGATGTTTTCGGTCGGTGGGACATCCTTCTCCTGATCTCTGACGACATGCAGCTTCGGCTGCACCACTGGGACGCAAGGATTAGGCGGGACATGACGGAGCGTTATCTGAATCGAGACGGCTGTCTTTGGTATCACGACGGCACGAAGCAACGGGTCATCAACACCATGTCCTGCATGGGTCGAGAATA